>JBKBTH010000013.1:11093-16082 GCA_046290915.1 Sphingorhabdus sp. | reverse complement strand
AGTTGCCGGGATTTGCCAAGCGCTGGCGGGCGAGGGCGGCATTCCTGTCGTCGAAGCTGCGGTCAGCGCGTTTTTCGCGGCTGTCGAGGCCGTTATTTATGTTGTGGTGCTGACAGCACTCAACCGCCAGCTTATTGCGCAAACCCCTACTCAATAATGGGAATATGCGGCGCTGCCTCGCGCGGGATCAGCCCGCTGAGGCGCGGGTCTTTGAACGTCTCCAGCTGCCTCTGATAGGCAATGAACCCTGCTTTTTGATAAAAGGCGAGCGCAGTCGGACCGTCCAAAGTGCAGGTATGTACCCACATGCGTTGGACGCCAGCCTCAGCCCAACCCAGCTGAAGCGCCATCGCCATCAACCATTTGCCGTGGCCCTTGCCGCCGAGTTCGGGAACCAGACCGAAAAACGCAATTTCGCATGCGCCTTCGATCCTGAAGTCTAGCTCCAATATGCCAACTTCAATCCCGCGCCTGTCCACCACCGCCCAAATGCGCACCTGTGGGTCGTGAATGGTCTCAATCAGCGTCTCGTCATCCATTTCAAGCCGTGAGAACCAAAGCCATGGTTCGCCAATACGGCGGTAAAGTGTGCGGTATTTTTCAGCGTGCGGCTTGTGCCATGACTCCAGCCGTAAATCCGAAGCTGGCAGCGCACGCAAGGGCGGGCGGCTGGTCATCTCCAGCGACGTGACAATTGCGCCAAGGTCGCCATTGGCAATCGGGCTAAACGGCATTCAGGATTAATCCCACGCCACTTCGGGCGGAAGGCTCATTAAAATGGCGTCAACATTCCCGCCGGTTTTCAGACCAAAGGTCGTGCCGCGGTCATATACAAGGTTGAATTCGGCATATAGCCCGCGCCACCGCAGTTGCGCTTGTTTTTCTTCAGCGGTGAATGGCTGATTCATCCGGCGGCGCACCAGCTTGGGAAAGATATCAAGGAAGGCTTCGCCGACATCGCGCGTCAGTGCAAAATTCTGCTGGAAAAGCGCATCGCTGGTGTTTTCAAGATGGTCGTAGAATATCCCGCCCACGCCGCGATGCACATTGCGATGGGGGATCCAGAAATAATCTTCTGCCCATTTGCTATAGCGCTCATAAGCGTCGGGACCATAAGGCGCACATGCCGCACGCAGGCGGGCGTGGAAATCTGCGGTGTCCGCTTCATACGGGATGGGGGGGTTGAGATCGGCACCGCCGCCGAACCAACTTTTGGTTGTAACAAGATAACGGGTGTTCATATGCACAGCTGGCACATGCGGATTGGCCATATGCGCGACCAAGCTAATGCCTGTGGCGAAGAAATTGGGGTCTTCAGCGGCGCCATGGATGGTCTTGGCAAATTCGGGGTTGAAGCTGCCGCCGACGGTCGAGACGTTCACGCCGACCTTCTCAAAGATTTTGCCCTTCATGACTCCGCGCACACCGCCACCGCCGGGTGAATCGTCATGGTCGCGGCGATCCCAAGGGGTATATTCAAAGGATGCATCTGATCCTGCTTCGCGTTCGATTTCTTCAAACGCGGCGCAAATGCTGTCACGCAGCGATTCAAACCAAGTGCGTGCCGCCTGCTGACGATCATCTAGGACCAAAGTCATATACTACCTCCCGGAAATTGCTGGGTCTGCCTAAGACCTTCTGCCAGAGCGATGCCAGCCGACACTGAAATGTTCAAGGACCGAAATCCTGCGCCCATCGGAATATATACGCGGGCGTCGGCGCGTGCATGCACTTCGGGCGGCGCGCCGCTGCTTTCGGAACCCATCAAAATGACATCGTCTGGCCGAAAAGCGAACGCGGGCAGGGCGGTCGACGCCTTGCTCGACATCAGCACCAAACGCGCACCGTTAAGTGTTTCAAGAAACGCCGACCAATCGGTGTGTCGCTGAATTTTGGCGTGTGCGACATAGTCCATACCAGCGCGTTTCAAGGCGCGTTCTGAAAAGGGAAAGCCGCAAGGTTCGATGATGTCGCATTGTACGCAGAAACATGCGGTCGTGCGCAATACCGCCCCAACATTCCCGGCCATGTCCGGCTGATAGAGCGCGATGCGCATGAAAACTCTCCGATGGAAACCAATTCGTGACGATTAGACCGTATGAGGCCCTCATGGCAACCGCGCCCGCACTCTCGGTCATCATGAGCGTCTACAATAATGCAGCGCATCTATATCCGTGCGTGCAATCCATATTGCAGCAGCATTTTGACGATTTCGAATTCCTGATCGTTGACGATGGTTCAACCGATGGCAGCACGGAGATATTGCGCGATCTTACCGCCGCGGACTCACGCATCCGGCTTATTGTCCGCGAGAATAAAGGGCTGGTGGCTAGTCTTAATGAGCTTTTGGAAGCTGCCCGCGCGCCATTGTTGGCGCGGATGGATAGCGATGACATCGCGATGCCCGAGCGGTTCGCCAAGCAAATCGCTTATATGGCTGCGCACCCGCATATCGGCATTTTGGGTACGAACACCCATGACCTCGATGAGACAGGGTTGCTGCTTCCTGTGCCTGCGATGTATCCGTCCAGCGCCGCTGATGTGCGACGGCTGCTTGAGCTGGGACCACCAGTTTGTCATCCTTCGGTAATGATGCGCACTGCGCTGATACGCGACCTGGGCGGCTATCGTGCGGCTTTCCGGCATGCGGAAGATTATGATCTGTGGCTGCGTGCGACGCGAGTCACACACATCACCAGCCTTCCGGACCGGCTATTGCTCTACCGCCGAAGTGTTCAACAGATTAGCCAGAAATATGCCATTCCGCAGGCGAAGGCCGCCGCGATCGCGTGGCTCGATTATGAACATACGGGAACTGCAAAATCGTCCTTATTCAACGGCTGTGATGATTTGCCGGAGGTTGATGAACTGGATGCTATTTTCCAACGGGAAGGCGCATCCGCGTTTGTCCGTCGCAGAATCGTCGAACGCACGCGCTATTCCAACGAGCTTTTGCTTGGTCCTGCCTTCCATATGATGGTCGATCATGTGCGCGGCGGTGGCGGCTTCACGGGGTCAATCCGCACCATATTACGGCTCGGGCGAAAGGGCAGGCTCATTCGTGCCATAATATTGGCAACTGCAGTTGCAGGGGTCCTTGTAAGTAGTTCATAAATAATACATAAATTGACATTTAAGAACTGCGCGTTGTTGCGTCCCATGCTGGCACATGCCGAAAATCGGGCACGCGGCCGGGAACGAATTCAGTTACAGGCACGGCTCCAAGCGAATCCGAACAAAGTCTGCCCGCAACTATATGATTCATGATCCCATCAATGAAAAGGCAGTTCTGAGGACGAGACAGGATGTCCCTGTGCGGCGCCGCCGCCTGATTGGTGGCCGCGAAATCGTTCTGGTGATGCTTGCTTTTGCGTTGTTGGCGGTTGTGCCGTCGGTCGCACAGATTGCGCCGTTTAGCAGCAAGGACCAGACTTCGGCATCCGTTCCAGTCAATTGGGATGCCGAATATCCAGCTGAAAACTTCCCGGGTTCAGCCTTTTTCTATCTGGATCCATCCGATGACGGCCGTGCAGGCGGATCGGAATTTGCATCACCACAGACAGATACTTTTGGTGATGACGCAATTGTTCCGAACAGCGAGATTGGGAATGCCGCTGGCGCAGCGCGGCCATTTGTTGTTCGTGCTGGCAGCGTTGAGCATGCCCGTGCGCTCAAATGCCTGACCGATGCCATTTATTATGAAGCCGCGAATGAACCCGACGCGGGGCAGCGCGCCGTGGCACAAGTCATTCTCAACCGCATGCGCCACCCGACCTATCCCAACAGTGTCTGCGGCGTCATTTATCAGGGTTCGGAACGGGCAACCGGTTGCCAGTTCAGCTATAGCTGCGACGGCTCAATGGCCCGTGTTCCTGCGCGTGCATCGTGGTTGCGGGCACAAGGCGTCGCGGCCGATGCCCTTGCCGGTTATGTGTACGCCCCTGTCGGCATGGCTACCCATTATCACGCCACCTATGTTTACCCTTATTGGGCACCGAGCCTGAATTTTGTCGGCACCATCGGCGCGCATAGATTTTATAGCTGGAAGGGCAGCGCTGGTCGCCAATCCGCATTTTTCCGAAGCTATGCCGGTCGAGAGCCGTTCCCCGGACCAAAGCCACGCGCTTGGTCACCGCAATATGCCAACGACCTTGACCCAATTGCACTGCAGAAAAGATATGAAAAAGAATTTGCTGCGGGCCGGTTAAAGGCGGAGGCCGAAGCGCAAAATGCCATGCGGTCAGCATCTGGCATTGCGCCAAATGCGCCTTATGCAGACATTACGCCCGCGCGTCAGCGGTCTGCAATCATCTATGCCGCGCCTGCTTATTCACGCGAAGCCCAGCATCGCGGCGGGGACTCGGAATATGGCGGTCAACGTCTGCCGCAAGGTACAGACATCAAATCCGAGTATCAAAACAGCGGCACGTGGAAAAATCAGCCAACGGGCTAAATTTCCAAAATCGCGTGCCGTATTATCCATGCAGACCGGCAGGTCATGATTTCATTTACAGCAACTGCTGCGATAATGGTCCATCGGAAGTCATGTTTGCCACGTCAGCAAAGCCATATTGATCAATAATATAGCTTGAAGATACCGGCTTCTGGACGCGTTCCCACCTATGCGGCGCCGGAAGCCGGTTTTTCCTTTTAAATCTTAAACGACATTGTAGCGCGCAGACCGCCAGCGGGTCGATTGTGCAGCACAACGTCACCACCATGCGCGCGCGCAATGGCCCGAGAGATCGTGAGTCCCAATCCGGATCCACCTGTAGAACGGCTACGTGACCGTTCAGCGCGGACAAATGGTTCAAACAAGCTTTCTGCCATTGCCGCATCGATTCCGGGCCCATCATCATCGATTTCCACGAAAATCATGCCGCCTTCTTCGCGTACGGCCAGCGCCGCATGTTTTCCATAGGCAATGGCATTGCCAATCAGGTTGCGCAGCGCACGGCGAATCAGCACTGGCCGGATATGCGCTACAAC
>JBKBTH010000013.1:0-10994 GCA_046290915.1 Sphingorhabdus sp. | reverse complement strand
GCGCTGTCCGGAAGTATCGAACGTAGCCGGTTCAAAGTCGCTAACAACCGTTTCCACCATGGCCCCGATATCCACCGATTGCAGCGGCTCCCCCGACTTGCCCAGGCGCGCGAGGGTTAGGATATCATCCAAAATGGTCACCATCTCGTCGATGGTGGACGCCATTTTTTCGCGTTCCTCATCGTCATCAACCGATTCAATGCGGACCCGCAGCGCGGCGAGGGGCGTTTTTAAATCATGGCCAATTGCGCCCAACATCACGTCTTTTTCGCCAAGCAGATTTGAAACGCGCGCCTGCATGGCGTTGAACGCAACGATTAGCTGCTGCACATCGTCGGGCCCTGCGCGTTCCATGGGTTCGGGGTCATCAGCAACGCCGACGCGGCGGACGCGGCGGGTTAAATCCTCCAACGGCCGCGCAATGCGGCGTGCGACCAATGCCAACGGTACCATCACGGCCACAAACAACAGAAACGTCTGCAGCAATAGAGCAATGATTGATCCACTATCGTTTGCACGGACAAGGCCAGCTGCATGCAGCCATTGCCCATCGGGCAACCGACCCGTCAACAAAACAGCAGTGCTTGGCATTTTTCGCGCAGACTGACGAAACCGTCCGTTTTGCCAGCGCCTAATTTGCGGATCACGCAATGCGGGAGGAAGCGCATTCAGCGATACCGCCGATATACGCACGTCTGATAATCCGATCTCGCCTTGCCGCAGAAACTCTTGCGCGCGGATTGACATATCGTCCTGATATTCTGCGCGAGAAATATTGAGCGGATTTCTGTCGACCGTTATGGCAACGTTCTTGCGGCGGTTCGGCCGGTCTTCCCGCATGTCTTCGCGTGCCGCCATTGAAGGCGCGCCAGATGAATCACTTATTCGCTCTCCGCGGTCCAGCTGGTTGGCGACGCGGCTGACCACCATGACAGACGCCTCTGCCACCGCGCGCGATCGTGCGCCCGACAACAGCAGGGCCGCATTGACGCACTGGGCCAACAACAATGCCGACCCGGCGACCAGCAATATTTGGCCGTAAAGGCTTTTCGGCCAAAACCGGAAGGTGCGGATGGGTTTCACAGCCGGGTAACCGCCGTGGAAAATCGATAGCCGCCGCCCCAGATGGTCTTGATATGTTGTGGATCCTTTGGATCGCGTTCAATCTTGCGGCGTAAACGGCTTACCTGATTATCGATCGCACGGTCAAAGGGGCCACCTTCGCGCCCGCGCGTGAGGTCCAGCAATTGATCGCGCGTCAATATTTGTCCGGCGCGCTCAATCAACGCTTCAAGCATCCGGAACTCACCCGATGATAACGGCACCAACACAGCTTCGGGATCGAACAATGTCTGCTCAGTGGTGTTCAAGGTCCACCCATCAAAGTTGAAGCTCTGCCCAGAACGTTCTGGCTTGGGGGCACCTGATGAGACTCGGCGCAGCACAGCCTTTATGCGTGCTACCAATTCGCGTGGCGAAAAGGGTTTGATGACATAATCGTCCGCGCCGATTTCAAGGCCGATAATGCGGTCGGTCTCTTCCGATTTAGCCGTTAGCAGTATGACCGGAGGGCCCTCATGCGCCGCGATATGACGGCAAAGGCTCAATCCATCCTCACCCGGCATCATGATGTCCAGCAGGACCATATCAATATCGTACGACAGCAATGCCGACCGTGCGGTTGATGCGCTTGCCGCGTCTGTGACGCGAAAGCCCTGCCGCTCAAGATATTTGCCCAGTGGCTCACGAATCGACGCTTCATCGTCGACAAGCAGCAGATGTGGGCGGGTTTTATTCATATCGTGCAGGCTTCATCGTTGGACAGAAATTAGCAAGAAAAAAGGCCGGAGACGACGAAGCACCTCCGGCCAAGAAAGACACGGTCCAAAAAGGGGAAAAAAGACCGCGCCAGCAAAGTTCGTTAGCCGCCGTTTGGTTGGGCAGGGGCCAATGGTCCGTTCCAGCGACCCTTACGTCCGGCCTTGCGCTCGTCCGGGGTGATGCTGCCATCGGCATTGGTATCGGCTTTGACAAAACGCGCTTCAGCGGCTGCACGGAATTCGGACTGCGATATTGCCTTATCACCGTTGCTGTCGGCACCCGCCATCATAGCCATGCGTCCACCACGGCCACCTTCGCGTCCGTGACGCTTGCCCATCTTGCCATGTTCCATGCGCTTTTCGCTTCGGTCGGCACGGCGTTCACCGCGCGCTTCATGCGCCGCCATGAATTCACCTTGGCTGATTGAACCGTTCTTGTCGGTGTCCATCGCGGTAAAGCGTTTGCCCATCATCGCGGCCTTGTCGCCTTCGTTCAGCATACCATCGCTATTGGCATCCATCTTGGCAAAACGGGCATCAGCGGCGGCCATTGCCTCGGCTTTGGTGACTACGCGGTTACCGTCCTGGTCCGCCTTTCCACCGGGCGCAGCATATAATGCGGCCGCCGACGTGATCGAAAGGGCCATCAGGCCAGCGTATATTGAAAGTTTCTTCATCCTAGTCGTTCCTTGTGATCGTCCGCGGGACTGCAGATGAAACGGATATAGGCTTTATATGTCGCAACACTTTGTCGAGGCAAAGGATGCTTTGTCGCAAACTGTAACAGCATGCGGCGGGTTGTAAGTCTATTTGAGGCGGAGGAAAGTTGGAGCGGGTAAGGGGAATCGAACCCCTCTAGCTAGCTTGGAAGGCTAGTGCATTACCACTATGCTATACCCGCGACTGGCCAAAGGCCGTGTGATGCGCCGCTATTGCCATTATACGGCCCTAGCGTCAACGCCCAGATTGCAAAAGAAAGGGCCGCAAAAGCGGCCCCTTCCAAAAACTATGCTGTTTCTATCAGTGCTTCTTATCAGCCCAGATCGTTTTGTAGGACATCCAAGCAAGGACCGTGAAGATCAGGAGAAAGCCAAGGGCTGCCCAACCGGCACTCTTGCGGTTTTCCATCTTGGGTTCCGCAGTCCATGTCAGGAATGCAGCGACATCCTTGGACATCTGTTCCTTGGTGGCCTTCGTACCATCGTCATAAGCAACCTGATCATCGACCGCGATTGGCGCCGCCATTGCGATGTTCAGGGTCGCAAACCATGGGTTGAAGTTCAGGCCCGGAGGTGTGGTCGCTTCAGGGAATTCCTTCAGCAGCTCCTTGCCTTCTTCATTCTTGTAACCAACCTGTTCACGGTAGCCCATAAGCAATGAATATACATAAGCAGGGCCATCTGCGCGTGCTTTCGTGATCAACGAAAGATCTGGTGGAAGCGCATTGTTGTTGGCCGCACGTGCTGCGACTTCGTTCGCAAATGGCGAAGGAATGCGGTCAGCAGGAATGGCTGGCCGTGTCGCAGGCTCACCTGTTTCGGGGTTGATGCTTGGTACTTCAGTCTTCCAAGCCTTCGCCAGAGCCTTAACCTGCTCTTCGCTGTAACCCAGCGCCGCGAAATCACGGAAGGAAACGAGCTTCAAACTATGGCATGCGGCGCAGACTTCGGAATAGACCTTCAGACCACGCTGCAACTGACCGCGGTCAAATTTGCCAAGCGGACCGTCGTGGGCAAAGCTAACCGCCAACGGTTTTTCGTAAAAATCGTGCTCAGCCGTGGGCTGAGCAGGCTCTTGGATTGCCGTAACAACGGTATCTCCAAGACCCAGCAAAAGCATGCCGCTGAAGAACAGGCCTACCAAAAAAGCAATTAAACGAACCATATTATGCTTTCCCTGTTTTACGCAGCCGCTGGTGTCAGCGGAGTACCGGTTACTGCTTCAGTGATTGAGTTTGGCAGCGGAAGCGGCCGTTCAATGCGCGAAACAATCGGCAGGATGATCAAGAAGTGAGCGAAGTAGTAAGCGGCCGCGAGCTGGCTGAGTACAACCCACTGGGTATATGGAGGTTGGCCACCGCAATAGGTCAGTACAACCAAGCACGGGATGAGACCGTACCAGAAGAACTTGCGGAACAATGGACGATAATGTCCCGAGCGCACTGGCGACGTGTCCAACCATGGCAGGAAGAACAACAGCAAGATCGATCCGAACATTGCGAGCACGCCCATCAGTTTCGCCGGTATGATGATAATACCAGTGAACGGAATGCCGAAGTCGACCGTGAACGCCTTCAAAATTGCGTAGAATGGCAAGAAATACCATTCAGGCACAATGTGCGCTGGCGTCGAAAGCGGGTTCGCCGGAATGTAATTGTCCGGGTGGCCGAGCATGTTCGGTGCAAAGAAGGTTACCGCAACGAAGAATATCAGGAAAATCCCGAGGCCGAAGCCGTCCTTCGCGGTGTAATATGGGTGGAACGGCACAGTGTCCTGTTCGCCCTTTACGCTGACGCCGGTTGGGTTTGATGAACCCGGAATGTGCAGTGCCCACACGTGCAAGATGATAACGCCCGCAATAACGAATGGCATCAAATAGTGCAGCGAGAAGAAGCGGTTCAGCGCAGCTTGGTCTGGCGCAAAGCCGCCCAAGAGAAGCTGGCGCAGTGGTTCACCGACCAATGGAATGGCGGAGAAGAAGCCAGTGATAACCTGCGCACCCCAGAAGCTCATTTGGCCCCATGGAAGTACGTAGCCCATGAACGCCGTTGCCATCATCAACAAGAAGATGGTTACGCCAAGCAACCAGATCATTTCACGCGGCGCTTTATACGAACCGTAGAAAAGACCGCGGAAGATGTGGATATAGACCACGATGAAGAAGAAGCTTGCACCATTCATGTGCGCGTAACGAAGGAACCAGCCCGCGTTAACGTCACGCATGATGTGTTCAACGCTGTTGAACGCGCCGTCGACACTTGCATAATAATGCATGGCCAAGACGATGCCGGTTACAATCTGGATAACCAAAGCGACGCCCGCAAGGACGCCGAAGTTCCAGAAATAATTGAGATTGCGCGGTACCGGATAACCGGCACCAACAGCGTTATATACAAGGCGTGGCAAAGGCAGACGTTCGTCTACCCACTTGCTCACCGTACCCTGCGGTTTATATTCTTGTGCCCAAGGGAAGCTCATGGCGTTCTAGCTCCTCAACCGATTTTGACGACTGTGTCAGAAATGAATGCGAATTCCGGAACGACAAGATTTGTCGGGGCGGGGCCCTTCCGGATACGTGCGGCGGTATCATAATGTGAACCATGGCAAGGACAGAAATAGCCGCCATATTCACCCTTAACTTCACCGGATGCTGCACCAAGCGGTACGCAACCCAAATGGGTGCAAACGCCAAGCGTGATCAGCCAATTTTCTTTGCCTGGCTTGGTACGTTCAGCGAGCGTCTGCGGGTCGCGAAGCGAACCAACATCAACCTTGCTTGCTTCTTCGACTTCGGCAGGGGTCAGGTTACGGATGAACACCGGCTGTTTGCGCCAGCTGGTCTTAATTGCCTGACCTGGCTGGATAGCTGCCACATCAACCTCGATTGACGCAAGTGCAAGCACGTCGGCGCTTGCGCTCATTTGCGATACCAACGGCATTGCGACCGCAGCTGCGCCTACGCCGGCAAAGCTGACCGTAGCGATATGAATAAAGTCGCGGCGACGAACGCCTGTGCCTTCTGAGCCGCCATTGTTCTGCGCACCAGCAACCATTACTGTTGCCAATGAATCGTCCGGCGCAGCCGCCGGCGTTTTTACTGTGCCTTTTGACTTTTTGACTGTCGACATAATCTGCCCTTTTTGCGTCGCGGCGGTTAATCCGCAATACCGTCGAAATCCCGTCTCTTCCCAAAATGAAAAGCAGTTCGCCTTACAATAGGGTCGATTCAGCGGGCCTGATAGACGCCTTTAAAGCTTTTTGCCAACAGTGAATTTGGTGGCGCTTGTGCCAAACGGCGCCATGTTGATTGCATTTTGCGAAACCGCCGCAAATTCGCCGCTTATGCTTGCTTGTCGCAACATATTGAGCCTAAAGGGCGGGGCTTTTGAATGAATATTGTTGGAGTAGATAGCATGGCGACACCTTGGACGCCTGATAGCTGGAGAAACGCAACAGGCATTCACATGCCTGAATATAAGGATACAGTGGCACTTGCGGCAACCGAAGAGACGTTGCGCAATTATCCACCGCTCGTTTTTGCGGGCGAGGCGCGCAATCTGACGGCTGATCTTGCCAAGGTTGCGGACGGAAAGGCCTTTCTGTTGCAAGGCGGCGATTGCGCCGAAAGCTTTGCTGAGTTCCACCCCAACAATATCCGCGATACCTTCCGTGTCATCCTGCAAATGGCGGTTGTGCTGACATTCGCTGGTAAATTGCCCGTCGTCAAACTGGGCCGGATGGCCGGCCAGTTTGCAAAGCCACGCTCCACTCCAACCGAAACCGTCAATGGTGTCGAACTGCCGAGCTATTTCGGCGACATCATCAACGACATCGAATTTGTTGCCGAAGGCCGCGAGCCTGACCCCGCGCGGATGATACGCGCTTATAGTCAGGCCGCATCAACGCTCAACTTGCTGCGCGCTTTTTCCAACGGTGGTTACGCCAACCTGCAGCAGGTGAATGCGTGGACGCATGATTATATGGGCCGCTCGCCATGGGCACAGAAATATAAGGAAACGGCTGATCGCATCAGCGAGGCCCTAGCCTTCATGGAAGCGTGCGGAATTACGCCAGAAACTGTCCCACAGATTAAGGGCACCAGTTTCTACACCAGTCATGAGGCATTGTTGTTGCCTTATGAGCAAGCGATGACCCGTCAGGACAGCTTGACCGGCGGCTGGTATGATACGTCAGCCCACTTCCTGTGGATCGGCGATCGCACCCGTTTTGAGGGCTCGGCCCATGTCGAGTTCTTGCGCGGTATTGGTAACCCCATCGGTATCAAATGCGGACCAAGCCTTGAGCCCGATGCATTATTGCGCATGTTGGATGGATTAAACCCGTCGCGCGAATCCGGCCGGATTACGCTGATATCACGTTATGGCTATGACAAGGTCGAGAGCGGGTTGCCCACTTTGGTGCGTGCGGTCCAGCGTGAGGGACATCCTGTTATATGGTCATGCGATCCGATGCATGGCAATGTCGTCAAATCCGCCAGCGGATATAAGACACGGCCGTTCGAACGTATCCTTGCTGAAGTCCGCGGCTTCTTTGCCGTGCACCGTGCAGAAGGCAGCTTTGGCGGCGGCATTCATATTGAGATGACTGGCCAGAACGTGACCGAATGCACTGGCGGCGCTGTTGCTGTGACCGATGAAGGTCTTGCGGATCGTTATCACACGCATTGCGACCCACGCCTGAATGCAGCGCAATCGCTCGAACTTGCGTTCCTGTTGGCCGAAATGCTGAATCAGGAAATGACCGAGCGCGCGAAGAAGGCCGCATAAGCAGCAGCGAAGGAAAGATGATGAAGCATTTCTGGGCTCCTATTACCGTTATAGCGCTTGGTTTATCGGGTTGTGCCCAAGATGTTCAAACGCGGGTATCAAGCGCAGGAATGCCAGATGCTGCGGCTGGCGCGTATATGATTTCCACGACAGAGACGATGTCGGCCGAGCTGCGGCAAGCCTACCCTCTGGTCACCAAGACATTGGCATCAAAGGGTTACAGCATCGCCAATGAAGCACCGCTTCACTTGCAAGTCACCGTCGATTCCCGCGATGCAGCTTTGTCGGTTGGCGGCGCAGTTGGCCCAACCGATCTTGCTGCTGCAAAGAAGCAAAAGCCGCTGCAGAGTTGCAAGGATAAAGAATATCGCTTTGGCGTGACCCTGACGCGCGTTGCCGATGGCGCGGAAATCTATCGCGGCAGAGCCGCCGAATATCATTGCAAGATGGCGCTGGTTGAGGCGCTGCCGACGCTGGTAGATGCGGCATTGGCCGATGTCGGGGCGCCGCGCGGTGCCTATACGCTGTCGCGCAAGGGTGTAGACTAAAGCGCGTCTTCAGCCGCTGCAGCTTCAGGTAAGGCGAGGGTAAAGCTCGCTCCGCCGCTTTCGTGGTTCTTGCCAAAAACGCGGCCACCATGCCGTTCCATCACCGCCTGGACAAAAGCGAGGCCAAGGCCCGTGCCTTTCACGCGCCCGTTGTGATCGGCATCTGAAATGAAGCGGCTAAAAAGATGCGGCAGAATATGCGGCGCAATGCCCGGGCCCTGATCGGCAATTTCCACCGAGATATGGGGTGCGTCATTCAGCCAGGAACGTTCGACCCGGAAGTGGATTTCTGAATGGTCGGGTCCATATTTAATCGCATTGTCGATGATGTTGCATATGGCCCGCAGCAGGCTGGCCGGTTCGCCCGAAACGAAGCCCCCGCCACTTTCGTCATGAAACAGGAACTTGATGCCGCGTTCGTGCGCAAGTGGCCAGAGGCCATCTGCTGCCTCACGGACAAAGTCGGCAAGCAGGATATCGTCGCCCCTGAATTCAACTTCCCCCATACGTGCAATTTCGATGAAATCCTGCGCTAGCTGCATTGTCTGGCGGGCATTATGTTCAATACGTTTTTTTGCATCGGAATTCATATCACCGCCCAACAGCGCGATAATAGTCGACTGCGGCGCGCGCATGTCATGCGACAATAACTGAAGCACCTCTTCGCGTCGCGCCTCGGCACGGGCCAGTGACGTGATATCGGTTAGATAGAAAATATAGCCCTGCGCCACATCATGCTCATCGGATATTGCCGATGTCCGCATCACGAAACTGCGCCCGTCGGTTGAACGGAAGCGCACAAATTCCGACCCTGTTACTGATTTTTGGTCAAGATAGGCATCGACCAATGACCGTTGTTTGGGATCAACAATTTGGTCGATGACGTCAGTGATGGTGGACGGCTTATATTTGAGGCCAAGGCCTGCCTCGAACAATATATTACCCAATGTGATTGTCCCGTCGATATCGGTGACGAACATGGGATCGGGTAATCCAGACAGCGTGTTTTGCTGATGTCGGCGTAAGTCGCCCAATTGATCAATGGCGCCCGCAAGCGCCTCGCTTTGACGGCCGACGACATCCAATGCAGGCTTGAAGACAGTCTGGACGGCGCTGCTTTTGTAATCGGCCTCCAAATGCTGCAGCCGGACCGTCAGAAAATCGCTCATCGCCTGCAAGCGTCGCCAACCCCATAATGGATAGGCAATGATGATGCCGATTAAGGCTGTGCCCGGTGGCAACCATAACCGATAGGACAAGAGCAGCAGCGTGATACCCAGAATGGCGAACAAGCTCATGATCGAAATGAACAAGGCCAAGCGCGGCGGCCAACGCAAGAACCCGAGCAGTAATAGCCAGAGCGGCAAAAGCGATAGGCCAGCGACCATCAGCTTTGGCGGCGATGTTATGAAATCATTGCGGCGGATCGCACCCAAGACATTCGCCATGATTTCGCTACCGGATAGTAAGCCCATATCGCCATTTGGCGTTGGATAGGAATCGCCCATGCCAGCGGCGACGGAGCCGACAATAACATCCTTACCGCTTACGAAATCAGCAGGCAGGCTCCCTTCAAGCACATCAATGTAGGAGATTTCGGAGAAGCTTCCGCGTTTCGAAAAGGGAATGCGCAATTCTTGTCCGCACGATGTGTCGTTTACAAAGGCAGGGGAGGGCGCACTTCCAGCACCGCGATAGATATATTCGCTGATGTGCGGCCAGCGGTACGCGTTAGATCCGTCATTAAAGCAAAGGTTGGTCTTCCGAACAATTCCGTCTGGATCAAACAGAATGTTCGCGTGACCAACCGATTTGGCTTTCGCTCGCAATGCGCTGACGGGGTGCTCGGGATTATAGCCAAGGCTTCCGTCGCCTGGCTCGCTGAAATGCATCGGCAGCAACACCGGTGCTGGTCCGCTGGATAACGCATTTGCCAGTGCATCGTCGTTGTCCGCGGATTCGCTGAGCAATATGTCCAGCGTGATGGTTCTTGGTTTCGCCTGCTGCAGGGACTTGACCAATTTCGCATGAACCGTACGGTCCCACGGCCATCGGCCCAAGGCCGAAAGGCTTTTGTCGTCGATGGCAATAATCAGGACATTGTCGTCGGCTGGCGGTGCGCTTACCGATTCGAACGTATCGTAAAAAAGCTCGTCAAAAGATGCCGTGCCGCCCGACCAATATGCACCAATCGCTAGGGCCGTGGCAACAAGGCCAATGGTAAACCATTCAACTGCGAGACGAACCTGTAGAGTCACCAGCGCATTAACGTTCGAGACAGCAAAAGATTAAGTGACCAAGTGACCTCAGCCTCCCGAAACGGTCAATGTTTCGAGCGGGGTCCAGTTAATCGCAACTTCCCTGTTCAAATATTGAACCACCGCCACACGCCATAAATATACGCCAGCGCTTAGATCGGAAATAGTCACGCGGTCCCCTGCTAACCCCGCCTCGTCGACCATTGGTACCGTATCTGCAGCGGTGCGAAATAGCTGGAAGTGATAGTTTTTCTTGCCTTCGCCATCGGCAGACCAACGGAAGACATATCCTTCATCGCCTTTGCCCGCCGAGGCGCTGACGCCATTAAGCCGGCGTTTAAATGCATAAGTCACGGGCATACCCTGTATGCCGTTGCCCGAAATCGCGCGGCCACGGACGAAATAATTCCCGTTGGGCAGATCCTTGATGGTCGCTTTCCCGTCGCTGGCAATAATATCCGCCACTTGTTCAATGAAGGAGGAGTCAGAGGCGATGGTAAATCGCGTCGGCGATGATGTTTCTGCGGCAAAGCTGACAATTTTCTCCACCTGCGTCTTTCCTGCGCCGGGAAGCACAGGCGGCGGCAAAAGGGTTTCGGTCAGCTTTTGTCCGTCTTCGGTTACAGCAAGGCCCATTTCTGCGGGCAGGGGCAGCAGATCGCCTGTTCCGGTGTCGACGGCCAGCGCACCTTCAACGACTTCGGCAAAGTCGCGATTGGTTGCAGGGTCGACACGCGCCTGAAAGTCAGTACCGCGAACGGCGGACACAGCTTTTGGTGTGCGCATGCGGAAGAGATCATCCTGCGATTTCTTTTTGCTAACGGTCGACCGCGTTCCGCCTTTTAAGATGTCGAAATCATAG
>JBKBTH010000138.1:0-5553 GCA_046290915.1 Sphingorhabdus sp. | reverse complement strand
GGTAGAAATTGGGCAAGTCGCCAATCAGGCGGTCTGGCCAGCAATCGCCGCTCATACCGGCTTGCTTGCCGGGCATGAATTCAAGTGCGCCATGGGTGCCGAAATGCAACGCTGCATTGGCGCCGAAATCTTCGCGGATGTAGCGATAGAATGCCGAGAAAGCGTGCGTTGGCGTGAAGCCGCCTTCGAACAACAACCGCATTGGGTCGCCTTCATAGCCAAAGGCTGGCTGAACGCCGACGAACACATTTCCGAAATGCGCGCCAAGCACATGAATGGACTGGCCATCGCTTTGCTGGCGGCCGGGGGCAGGGCCCCATTGTGCTTCAATCTGCATCAGATATTTTTCGCGGCGCACATGGTCGTCGGCACTGATGCGCGCGGCGACATTGGCATCTGCGCCAAATTGCGCGGCATTGCCATGCAGCAAGGTATCGCGCAGAGCATCGACATCGGCGGGTACATCGACGGCATAGCCATCGCTTTGCAGGCGCTGCATCGTTGCATGCAGCGATTCAAACACGGCCAAATGCGCAGCTGTTCCGGTTGCACCAGCATTGGGCGGGAAGTTGAACAGGACGATGGCAATTTTGCGCTCGGCCTTTTCGGCGCGGCGCATGCGGATGATTGCTGTAATCCGCGCGGCAAGTGCTGCTGCGCGTTCGGGGCAGCTGTGCATGGCGCGTACATTGTCGCTGACGGTGAACTTGCAATTGCGGTGGCAGCCCGTGCAACCTTCAGGTGATCCGTCCGAACGTCCGCCGAACACGCTTGGTGCAATCGCGCCATCGAGTTCAGGAATTGCCATCATCATCGTGGTTTCAAGTGGCAGCAGACCCATTTTACCAGCCCCCCATTGCTCCAATGTCTGGAACTCGATTGGGTGCGCGGCAATATAAGGCACATTCAACTTCGTCAGCGTTTCAACTGCTGCGTTCACGTCGTTGTAAGCAGGTCCGCCAACGAGCGAGAAGCCGGTGAGGTTCAAGATAACATCAACCGCAGGCTGACCATCCTTGACGAAATAAGCGTCAATAGCAGGACGTGAATCAAGGCCACTGGCGAAGGCCGGAATGACCTTTAGGCCCTGCGCCTCAAGCATTTCGATCATGCCGTCATAATGACCTGTATCCTTACCCAGAAGGTATGAACGCAGCATCAAAACACCGACCGTGCCAGCAGGGTTCTTGACCGCTGGCAAAAGATTTGCGTCCGAAGTCAGACGCGCTGGCATGTCGGGATGATATACACCGACTTCAGGATATTCGCGCGGTGCATGTGCAGGCAATTTGCCCTTCAGTGCTGCGCGGTCGCCGGTGGCGTAGCGGTCAATCAATCCGCGGATCATGTCGACGACATTGTCGTCCGATCCCGACAGCCAATATTGCAGCGTTAGGAAATACTGGCGTACGTCCTGTGCCGGGCCCGGGATGAAGCGCAAAATCTTGGGCAAGCGCCGCAGCATCTTCATTTGCCCTGCGCCTGAACTGCCGCCTGGCTTGCCTGAGCCGCGCAGCTTCTTGAGCAGCGCAAGCGGGCCCTTAGCAGGCTTGTCCATGCTATAATTGCCGAGCCGGGTCAGCTTTACAATATCGCCAGCGGACATGATGCCGACAATCGCGTCGCACGATTCGCGCCGCGCCATCAAGGCCGGGTGAATAGCGCGCACATGGTCGTCGAGGAAGAGCATGGTCGCGATAATGATGTCTGCACCAGCGATGTCCGCTTCGGCGCGTTCCAATACCTTTGGATCGCGGTCCCAATCGGATGCGGCGTAAAAACCGATGCTGACATTATCACGCGCCATGTCGTGATTGGCACGTTCGACAGACGCCGCTAGGTGATTGTCGAGTGTGATGATGACCACACGAACACTGGGTTGGGCATTATCGCGCATAATGTGCCTTTGCCTCATATAAAGTGGTCAGTTCGATCATCGACACGCCGTTTTCGGCGGCGAACAATTCTGTATTGCGGCGTGCTTTGCCGCGCACGAAGAATGGAATTTTGCGAAGTTCGCGGCTGGCTTCGTCGCTCCAAACCGCTTCTGCGTCATTTGCGGCTTCGGGCTGTGTAGTTTCGTTTTGCGGCGCAGAATGACCCGGCCCTAAATGTGATGCACCTGCGCCATCATGGAATTCAAAATCATCGCGGAACATCGTCAGCAAATGTTCTTCAAGTCCCATCACAAGCGGATGGACCCAGCTGTCGAAAATGACATTAGCGCCTTCAAAACCCATTTGGGGTGAGAAGCGCGCGGGGAAATCCTGAACGTGCACGGGTGATGAAATTACGGTGCAAGGAATTGAAAAGCGCTTGGCGATGTGGCGTTCCATTTGCGTGCCAAGCACCAGCTCTGGCTGTGCATCCTGAATGGCCTGCTCAACCGCCAGATGGTCATCGGTAATCAGCGCTTCGAGTCCGTGCATTTTTGCGGCGGCACGAACTTCGCGGGCATATTCGCGGTTGTAGCAGCCAAGGCCGACAACTTTGAAACCAAGCTCTTCGCTGGCGATGCGCGCTGCGGCAACGGCATGGGTGCCATCGCCAAAGATGAAGACGCGCTTGCCGGTCAGATAGTTGGAATCGATCGACCGGCTCCACCATGACAGGCGCGAGAGGCCTTCGCGGAGCATTGGCTCTGGATCGACTTTAGCGAGATCTGCAACTTCGCGGATGAAATCCTGAGTCGCACTGACGCCGATAGGCACGGTACGGACGGTTGGCTGCCGGAATTCACGCGCGAGGTAATCCGCTGCGAGGTCACCGGTTTCGGGATAGAGCACGATATTGAAATCAGCCTCTCCCAGCTTGGCGATATCGGCAACATTTGCACCCAAGGGCGCAACGACGTTGATGTCGATGCCAAGCTTGTTCAGCAGGCCAGTGATTTCGATGATGTCATCACGGTGCCGGAAACCGAGCGCCGTGGGTCCGAGCAGATTAACCAGCGGACGACGGTTGGCGCGGTCCGAAGGCCGGCGCTCTTTGTCGACCAGATGGCGGACGATCTGGTAAAATGTCTCGGCCGCGCCCCAATGCTCTTTGCGTTGATAGCTGGGAAGCTCGAGCGGGATGACTGGGATTGGCAGGCCCATTTTTTCGATGAGCCCAGCGGGATCGTCTTGAATGAGTTCAGCGGTGCACGATGCGCCAACGATCATCGCGTCAGGCTTGAATCGTTCGATGATGTCCTGCGCGGCGGTTTGGAACAGTTGCGATGTGTCCTTGCCAAGGTCGCGGGCCTGAAATGTCGTGTAGGTGACAGGCGGACGCTTGTCGCGACGCTCGATCATCGTGAACAGCAGGTCGGCATATGTGTCGCCCTGCGGCGCGTGCAGTAAATAATGCACGCCTTCCATCGCGGTTGCGACGCGCATTGCGCCAACATGCGGTGGGCCTTCATATGTCCAGACAGAAAGCTGCATCGCTTATACCCTCAACACGTCGCGGCGGCGCAACGGCCGCGCGAACAGTTCGGCAAGATCGCCAGCTTGGTCGAAACCGTGGATCGGCGAGAAGACCAGTTCGATCGCCCACTTGGTGGACAGGCCTTCAGCCTCAAGCGGATTGGCAAGGCCAAGGCCGCATACCGTCAGGTCAGGGCGCGCAGCACGCACGCGATCAAGCTGCCGGTCAACATCCTGGCCTTCGCTCAGCATGACGCCTGCGGGCAATGCTGCGAGTTCTTGCGCAAGATGTTGGCGGTGCAAATAAGGCGTACCGACTTCGATCAGGCGCATGCCAAGCTCGTTGGCGAGAAAGCGCGCCAGCGGCACTTCAAGCTGCGAATCGGGCATGAAGAAAATGGACCGTCCAGCAAGGCGTTCGCGGTGATGGGCAAGCGCAGTGGTCGCGCGTTCCTGATAAGGATGCAGAACAGCGTCGAAATGCGTGTCATCAACGCCAAAGGCTGCCGCTGCGGCGTGCAACCAGTTGGTGGTGCCTTCGACGCCAAATGGGAACATCGCATCTAAACGGGTGGCGCCGCGGCCTTCAAGCGCGCGGCCAGTGTCGCCCAAAAATGGCTGTGCGAGGAGGAAATAGGTATTTGGTCCAATGCCGGGCAAGTCAGCCACCGCGCGTTCGGGCAGGCTGGCAACATTTGTGATGCCCAATTCGGCAAATAGCCGGCGGAATTGGTCTTCAACGATATCGGGCAATGAGCCTACGATTATCAGATTTGCTGCAGCGCCTTCGGGCTGCTCGGGCATGATTGGCACAAGCGACGCAAGGCAGGCATCTTCGCCTTCGGTAAAGGTGGTTTCAATACCGCTGCCCGAATAGTTCAAGATACGAACATGCGGTGCATGCTTTGCGCCAAGGCGTTGCGCTGCCTTGGAAAGGTCGAGTTTGATAACTTCCGAAGGGCAACTGCCGACGAGGAACAAGGATTTGATTTCGGGACGGCGTGCAAGCAGTTGATCGACAATGCGGTCCAGTTCGACATTGGCGTCCGCCAGACCCGCAAGATCGCGCTCTTCCATGATGGCCGTAGCAAAACGCGGCTCGGCAAAAATCATTACGCCAGCGGCTGATTGCAAAAGATGCGCGCATGTCCGCGAACCAACGACCAGAAAAAACGCATCCTGCATTTTACGATGCAGCCAGATGATGCCGGTGAGGCCGCAAAATACTTCACGTTGACCGCGCTCTTTCAGCACGGGTGCAAAGGCAGCTGACGCAGTTGCTTCAACGGGTGCGATGGCGTTCATGTGCGCACCGCGCTTTCGTTGCGGGCATCCAACCGAGCCATGCGCAACTTGTAGAGGAACTGGCCGGCGTTAATGACGTAGGACGCATATGCGGCGAGCGCCACATACATACGGTCATGTGACGAGCCCCATTCATTGAACAGCATCAGCAGATAGGTCGTGTGCAGCGCCAGCACGAGCATGCTGAACACATCTTCCCAAAAGAAAGATTTGGCGAAGAGCCATTCGTCAAAGACGACCTTTTCCCAGATCGAGCCGGTAATCATGATAGCGTAGAGCGCGAGGGTTTTAACAAGGACGGAAATTTCCGCGGCCTGCTCACCTGCGCCAGTGGTTAAAAACCGAAGGACGAGAAACAGGCTGATGCCGAAGATGAGAAATTGGACGGGGGCCAATATTCCCTGGATCAAGGTCCATACTGATTCGTCACGGCGCTTACGCTGCGCGGCGGTATAAAGAGGCGCGGCACCCGACGCTGCATGTGCCGCCGAAATCGTGAAAGCTGTTTCCGAATCAATGTGCGAACTGATGGACAGAACACATCCTCCCTATCTCCAAGCTTCGAATAAAGGCCTGAATGACAAAAGTGTCAAGTTTTTTAGACGTCCAAAATAATTGACACATAATAATTGCTAAAGCTGTTGCGATAAGATAGGTCTCCGCTCACGTGGGATGCTTTTGTCACGCGTGAGGCCGACGTTACGCCACGCCGACCAGACTTTTAGGGGAGTCTGAATATGGCCACAGTTTTTGGACTTTCCGAACTTAAGTCCCGATTTGGGGATTGGCGCGGAAACCGTAAAAGTGAAGAGACGCTGGACATCGACGTTGACGATCC
>JBKBTH010000137.1:0-5648 GCA_046290915.1 Sphingorhabdus sp. | reverse complement strand
TAAGCTGCGCGCAAATCGGCAAAAATGTCCATCTGTCGGGCGGCGTCGGCATTGGCGGCGTACTTGAACCGCTTCAGGCTGGGCCAGTTATCATCGAAGATAATTGCTTTATTGGCGCACGGTCCGAGGTTGTCGAAGGCGTTGTCGTCGAAGAAGGCGCAGTGCTTTCAATGGGCGTCTTCATCAGCTCAACCAGCAAAATCATTGACCGGACAACAGGCGAAGTCTTCATTGGCCGCGTCCCCGCATATTCAGTTGTTGTGCCAGGTTCGCTACCTGGCAAAGCGTTACCCGATGGCAGCCCGGGTCCAAATCTGTCCTGCGCGGTTATCGTCAAACGCGTCGATGCACAAACGCGCGCAAAGACCGCAATCAACGACCTGTTGAGGGATTAACTCGCCAAGCCGAGTGGCTGCACATAAATCCCGCTTGTAATTCGGACTGAATTACTCCAGAAGGCTCGGGCGGACCGGGCCCCTCTGACGCTCGCTTCTTCGGAAGGAACGTGATGTCGGCCGCATCGGATGTTTCCGGTGCATTGGTCTGGTGGTCTTCAAACCCCCGAAATACGCTAGGCTTTGGCCGGAACATCCGATTGAACTTAAACAACGTTCAAGAGGATGTAGTCATGACTTTTTCGTCATTTCGTTTGATGCAATATCACCAAAAGATTGATCGCGAACTGCGCGCCGAAATTTCTCGGCGTTGGCCAGATGCGTTTCGAATCCAGAAACTGAAACGTTTAAAACTCGCGATCAAGGATCGGTTAGCGCGTCACGCGCACGCCCCATTTGGTCGCCGACTACGCCTTAACAAGGTTTGATTTTTCAAAGCCGGCGCCGTAAGTTTTTAATCTGCACGGCGCCGGCGCGTACAATACAGGGAATGATTTCATGGAATTTTTGATGATGGACTGGCTGGGTACTCCGGCCTGGTTCTGGATGGCCTTTATCGGCATTGTGATCGCGCTCACCGCGTTCGACCTTGGCATCTTGCACAAGGAAGACAAGGAGATGGGCATCGCCGAAAGCCTTAAGCTTTCCGCCTTTTACATCAGTATTGCGATGCTGTTTGGCCTTTGGGTCTGGTTCCAAAAGGGGGCAGACATGGGCATGAAATATTACACTGGCTTTTTCATCGAAAAGGCTCTGTCGATTGATAATGTCTTCGTCATCAGCCTGATTTTCACCTTCTTCGCAATTCCACGGAAGTACCAGTACCGGGCGTTGTTGTGGGGCATCATCGCCGTCATTGTCTTGCGTGGCCTGATGATCGCAGCTGGCGCTGCTATTGTTCAGGAATATTATTGGACGCTGTATATCTTCGCGGCCTTCCTGATCGGAACTGGCATCAAGATGCTGTTCACTGGCGATCAGGAAATGGACGTCGCCAACAACCCGGTGGTGAAATATATTTCAACACATATGCGGGTGACCAAAGAGCTTCATAATGAGAAGTTCTTTGTAAAGGTGCCTGATGAAAAGACGGGCAAGATGGTACGCGCGGCGACGCCGTTGTTCCTTGCGCTTGTCGTCATCAACCTTGCTGACCTTGTGTTCGCTGTGGACTCGGTGCCGGCGATTTTCGCCATCACCACAGACACGTTCATCGTCTACACGTCAAACATCATGGCGATTCTGGGCCTGCGTGCATTGTATTTCGCGCTAGCCGCAATGGTCCATCGTTTCCATTATCTCAAATACGCGCTGGCACTGGTTTTGGTCTTCATCGGTTCGAAGATCTTCGTGTCGGACTTTATGATGGACGGCGACAAGTTCCCGCCCGTCCTTAGCCTTGGCGTGACCTTTGCGCTTATCCTTGGCGGCATATTCTTTTCGCTCTGGAAAACGCGGGGTGAGGACACACCGGCCGAAAGCCATAACATTTAACGTACGATGTTATCGGTCAGCGCGAAACGCTAGCGCCTGTCCTTCGTCGGCGCATTAAAGTCGGGCGGTTTGTTGGCAATCCATGCCACGAACCGCCCGATTTCTTCATGTGCCAACAACGCATCAACGGTCGCAAAACGCTTTTCGAGGTCGCTGTTGGTGAAATTGGCATGAATGGTCCGATGGCAAATCGGGTGCACAGGCTGCCGTTCCTTGCCACCCCGGCTTTTGGGCACAGGGTGGTGCCATTCAGTAACTTCCCCCATTGGACGCGAACAGAGCCAGCAGGTTACTTCGGGTGCAATGGGCTCTTCGTCAGAGTCATAATAATCGCGATTTTTTCGCGCCATTGCGTCGCTCCGTAACCTGCCAGATAACGTAAATCAGTTCTTGCCGGTTCCAAGCAAATCCAACGCTGCGGCTGTCATTGCTTCAATGCCCAAGCGCACAGAAGGCTCTGGATCAATCTTGAACAATGGCGAATGGTGACCGGCCACGGCTGGTCCGCCATTTTTCGCAGCGGAAATCCATTCAGGCTTCGTCCCGCCAACCGCGAAATAATATCCCGGAATGCCATATTGCTGGTCGACGAAGAATGCGAAATCCTCCGCGCCCATATTCGTCTGACGGAATGGCACCACGACATCACTACCCAAAGCGGTCGCAATCGCACCGTTTAAGCGGCGGGCAAGCGCGCCGTCGTTGACCGTCACTGGCGTGCTTTCGTTCACCTTTACGATAGGCAACTTGTCATCGGGCAGGCCGTGCGCCGCGCCGATGCCCTTGGCAACGCGCTCGATTGAGGCAATCAGCTTGTCGCGGACATCCTGGCTATTGGCACGAACGGTAACCTGCAGATCCGCATATTCCGAGATGATGTTATGCTTGGTCCCCGCATGGAATGCACCAACGGTGATGACGCCTGCGTCCAACGGCCCCTTTTCGCGGCTGATAATAGACTGTAGCCCAACAACGATCTGCGAGGCGATGTAGACTGGATCACGGCCGAGATGCGGCGCAGCGCCGTGCGTTGCAATACCGGGAACGCGAATGTCTACGCTGTCAGCGGACGAATATTGGATGCCTTCCGATGCCGCGATTTTGCCGGTTTCCAGCTCCGCGGCGACGTGGAAGGCAAGCGCGTAATCGGGCTTTGGAAAACGGGTGTATAACCCGTCCTGCACCATCGCCTTGGCTCCGCCAACGCGTTCTTCAGCAGGCTGAACGATGAACAAAATCGTTCCTTTCCAACGGTCTTTCATACGCGCCATTTGCCGGGCGGTGCCGAGCAACGAGGTGATATGCACGTCATGGCCGCATGCGTGCATGACAGGCATTTCAAGACCATCAACGCCGACCTGCTTTACGGTGGAGCTATTGGCGAGACCCGAACGTTCCTGCACGGGCAATCCGTCCATGTCGGCGCGGACAAGAACGACTGGACCGTCGCCATTTTTCAGCATGCCGACAACGCCCGTTCCACCAACCTTTTCAGTCACGATCATGCCGGGCACAGTGCGCAGCTCCTCTGCCATCCGCGCAGCAGTCTTATATTCGCGGAACGACAATTCGGGATTGCGGTGGAAATGGTCCCACAGGCTGGCAAGCGACTTGTCATAATCCGCCTTCACCGCGTCCGCATAATCCGGGCGTGCGACAGCGGGTGTGGCGATCAGTGCACTCGTCAAAAGCGCGCCCAATAAAGTCTTTTTCATCATGATATTCTGTCCCCTATTATGTCTGCGTCACCATATGGCGCGCAGCTTATCTGTCATGCGGTGGTTCAACATTTCCCTTGCTGGGCCAAGCCGCCTTGTTACGAATGCTACGCTATCACGGGCACCGGTCAAAGCAATGCCCGACAGGTGCAAATTCGTCGACCATCGTCACGTAGCGGTAAAATCCCTTGCCTTCTGCAGGGTTAATCCAGAAACCCGCACGCAGCGAATATGCCTCACCGACATGGCCGAACCACCGGTTGCCGGTGTTGTCCTCCAACCAATGCACACCAAGGCCATAGGCTTTGAAATAGCCCTTGTCGTCATCGCCATTTGTACCATTGAATGTCCACACTGGCGCAGTCATTTCGGCAAAGCTTTTTTGCGACAATAAGGGTGCGCCCTTCCGCAAAAGGAGTTGGCCCACTTTGGCCAGGTCGCGCGCAGAAATACGCAAGCCGCCTTGCGGACTGAATGCCGAACCATTGCGCCCAAGCACATATAACGCATCAACATCACAGCTGCCGTTGGTGGCCGGATACACAGCGCAGGGGTCAGGCCCCTTCATTGCGGCATCGCGTGCCAAATCGCCATTGGGCCGAAGCAAAGTAACCGCTTGCGCGCGCCGTCCGTCGCTGCACCCGGCGCCCCAATTGTAGCAAGCATCCAGGCCAAGAGGCGTCAGCACAAGCCGTGCCATCAACCGGTCGAAGCGCTCGCCCGTTGCGCTCTCCATCACCGCCGCAATGACGGGCGAATTGACATTGGCGTATGAAAAATAGCTTCCCGGTGGATGACCCGCATCCCACGCCTTTGGATTGGCAATGACTTCGGACAGCTTGCCATCCAGTGGCACGATATAATCGACGGAATCACGCAGCCCGCTTTGATGGGACAACAAGGCACGCAATGTCACCGGCACATCAGGAAAAGCTGGATTGCGCACTGGCCAGCCAAGATAAAGGCCAACATCGCGATCAAGATCAAGCACGCCTTGCTCGGCCAGTCGCATGACCCCAATGGCCACCACCAGTTTGGAGATGGATGCGACGCGCGCGGGATCATCAAGCGTAACTGCACGGCCAGCTACGCCGGCATCCCCTTGCGTAGCAAATTGCGTGATGCTGTCAGCGGTAAAATCAACTTTTACCACCACCGGTTCTACAAGCGTACGTCGTGGGTTGGCTGGCGTTGTTGCACAGCCGCCAACTGCCACGATACAAAAAGACAAGGCCGTGACCAGAGACGCGACTCGCGCTTTATGCCACGACTGTCTTCTGCTCTGCATCATGCAGCCGGACAGGCGCCTGTATATTTGCCGGTGGCTTTGCCCTGCATCTTCACTTTGCCGATCATCGGCAATCGGAGATCGACCTTGCTGTCATAGTTGAATTCGGTTTCGCCCATGACGCCAGCGAGTTCCATGTCGACACTGCCCATGCCTTCCATCCCGCATGACAGTTTCATGCGGACATTTTGGCCCGAAACATCAAACGCTTTGTAAACGCATTTTTCCGCGCCATTTCCGCCAAAGAAATCAGCGCCCGGCGTTTTAGCTTCCGTTTCGGAAAGGCAGCTTAGGCTCGAGGCGCTTTTTGCGGCCTCATCCATGATTTGCTGTTTTTCGGCCTTGCCGAGGGTTGGCACGTCGATGTCGCTAAAAACGAACTTCGTTTCCCACTGCCCCGCCTTCATGGGGATAAACGCGTCATAATCCATTTCGGCAGCGCGTTCCTTGCTGTCGACCACGCCATTGCTGTCCTTGTCAGCACTGCTGTCGGAACAAGACGCTAGAACGCATATCGCGAACCCGGCGGTGGCTGCCTTAAACAGGGCTACTACATTCATGCCGGGCAATCCCCAACGCGTTTGCCTTCAATCTTGCCTGTCATTTTGACGGCGCCCATTGGGGTACCTTCAGTGCTTTGTTCAATGTTCATGGTGTAGGTTTGCGCCTGGAATTTGCCGTCCATTTTGCTCTTGATCACCATAGGGCCACCGGGCTTACACGTCATCGCAATCTTCATACCGTCCGCAGAAC
>JBKBTH010000136.1:0-5657 GCA_046290915.1 Sphingorhabdus sp. | reverse complement strand
CGAGCCAAGAAGCAACCATCTACTGTCTCAATAACAAGCGTGCCGAACTGGCCGCAATTGAAGAGCGCTATCATGTCCGCGTGTTAATCGTTCCCAATGGCGAGACCGAGGGTGCAAAACTCGCAGTGTCCAGCTCAGGCCCGCGTCCAGAGCGGCCAGTCGAACTGCCGCCAATCATCGATTTCGACGATGATGATATCGAAGACGAAATCGATGATTTCGATGACGAAGTCGAAGTTGAAGAGGTTGCACGCGAACCACGCCAGGCGCGCGAAGAGCGTCCTCGCGAAGAAGGCGAAGGGGGCGAAGGCCGCAAGCGTAAGCGCCGTCGTGGTCGTCGTGGTGGCAAGGGTCGCGAGCGTGATGGCCGTCCCGAAGGCGAAGATGCTGTTGCCGGTGAAAACGATGTTGCAGATCGTCCCGAGGGAGAGAGCAACGCGGAAACACCTAAAGCGGAAGGTGACGTCGAGGGCGAAACCAAGCCAAAAGCACGTCGTGGTCGTCGCGGTGGCAGAGGCCGTGATCGCGATACTGTAGCGAGCGAAGCGACAACCGAAGCGCCAGCAGTAGCTGAGCCGGAAGTTGCCGAAGCGCCTGTTGAAGCACCCGCAAAGCCAAAGCGTGCCAGCCGGGCAAAGCCAAAGGCTGAAAAGGTCGTTGTTGAAGCCGACGTGCCTGCCGTGGATGCGTCAAGCATTGTGGAAGAGGCGCCTGCTGCTAAGGCAAAAGCGCCTGCAAAACCACGGAGCCGTGCCAAGGCAAAGGCGCCAGCAACTGAGGCTGAAGCAGTAGTCGATGAAGCGCCTGAGGCTCCAAAAGCGAAAGCCAAGGCGCCTCGTAAGAAAGCCGCTGCCAAGGATGCTCCGCAAGATGTAACGTCAACGACCGAAGCTGGTGGAACCGACGATGGCCCGCCACGTTCGGGTTGGTGGCAACGCACTTTCGGTTAAACCAAAACTAGAATTTAAACACAGCCCCGCTGGTCCATGACCGGTGGGGCTTTGTTTTGTCCAACTTCTTCATTGCGCGTTCATCCAGATCGCGCCATTCAACACATATGAGCAATTCTGCATTTCGTGCGCTGCGAACAGCTTTCGTGCTGTTTCTTGCCATATGGATCTCGGTGCGGCCAGCAGTGGCGCAATCCATTTTGCGCGATGCTGAAACCGAGGCTTTTTTCAAAGAGATTTCAGCGCCTTTGATTGCGGCGGCCGGACTTGATCCGAACAATGTCGACATAATCCTCATCAACGATAAATCGATCAACGCATTCGTTGCGGGCGGCCAAGCCGTGTATCTGCACAGTGGATTGATCGACGCGGCGACGACCGCAAATGAAGTTCAAGGCGTGATTGCACATGAGCTTGGGCATGTCGCGGGCGGCCATGTTGTGCGTTTTGACGAAGGCGCCTCAGTCGCAAGCGGCATCAGCATTGCCAGTCTGATACTTGCCGCCGCGGCTATTGCAGCTGGTGCTGGCGAAGCCGGCATGGGCATTTTATCCGCAGGCCAACAAGCAGCTATGGGCAAGTTCCTTGCGTACAGCCGCGGGCAAGAGGGCACGGCTGATGCCTCGGGTGCGCAATATCTCTCGACCGCAGGCATTTCGGGCCGCGGTTCCATCAGCTTTTTCAAAAAGCTGCAGAATTTCGAATTCCGTCTCGGTATCCCGCAAGAGGACAGCTATGGACGCACCCACCCGTTATCGGGTGAACGGATATCTGTGCTGCAAGACATATACTCTGCCGATCCGGCTTGGAATGCCACGCTGAATCCGAAATGGGAAAATGACTTCAAACGGATCAAGGCGAAGCTGACGGGTTATCTTGCCGATCCAACAGCGACGATGCGCGATTATCCCGAAAGCGACAAAAGCGTTCCTGCACGTTATGCCCGGGCCTATGCATGGCATAAGGCAGCCTATCCGCAAAAAGCGTTGGATGAGTCTTCAGGCCTTGTCGCCTCTGCGCCTGATGATCCTTATTTCCTTGAGCTACATGGGCAAATATTGCTCGAGTCCGGTCGACCAGCAGACGCGATTATTCCGCTGCGCAAGGCCGTTGACCTCACGGGCAACCAGCCGCTGATAGCCGCCATATTCGGGCATGCGCTTATCGCCACCGAGGACAAGACAAAGCTTGATGAAGCGGCCCAGGTGCTTAAGGCCGCAGTAACCAAGGATAATCAAAACCCGTTTGCGTGGTATCAATTGGGCGTCGTCTACGAACAAAAGGGCGATACCGCGCGCGCCGCTCTTGCCAGTGCGGAGCGTTACCTTATGGAAGGTGCGCCGCAACTCGCCTTGCCCAACGCACAGACTGCAATGGCTGGCTTACCCGAATATTCGCCCGACTGGATCCGCGCTCAGGACATCAACATGGTTGCCGAAGCAAAGCTTGCGCAGCTCAAAAAGCGGAAGCGCTGAATTGGCTGGTAACTGGGTAGGCCGACAGCTAATTGGGCTGGCATGAACGATAAATCGACGACGCGCACGCCGCTCCTCCTATTTCTGTCCGCAATATTATTACTGGCTGGGATCGGTGCCTACCTGTTTTGGCCAAAGTCCTCCGTACCCACGCAGGAACCAACAGGTGCTGCGTCGGATGCCGCAACTAAGGCGGCTGCCGTCGCTGGTATGAACGCCGACGACCGCAAAGCAACCGAGGCGATTGTGCGCGCCTATATATTGGAAAATCCGGAGATAATCACCGAAGCCATCGGTGTATTGCAAAAGCGCGAGGCAACGAAACGCCTTAGCGACGCGGGCAGCAAGCTGACAGAGCCCTTCCCCGGCGCGGAATTCGGAAATCCCAATGGCGATGTCACACTCGTTGAGTTCACCGATTATAATTGCGGATTTTGCCGCTCAAGCGTTGCGGATGTGCAAAAGCTTATCGACAGCGACAGCAACATTCGCGTTGTCATCCGTGAGGTACCTATCCTCAGTGCCACCAGCCGCGATGCTGCCTTATGGGCACTCGCAGCCGCCAAACAAGGCAAGCACAAGGCATTTCACGATGCCATGTTCAGCGGTGGACGCCCTGACGCCCAAAGTATCCGCGCAGCTGCTTCAAAAGCAGGCATGAACCTGGCCGCTGCCGAAAAATTCGCTGGATCGCGCGAGGCCATCGCTGAAGTCGAAAGCAACATCGCGATCATGCAGCAAGTTGGCTTTGGCGGCACCCCGACCTTCATTGTCGGTGACCAGATATTGGAAGGTGCCGTTGGGCTGGATGCCCTGAAAGCCGCCGTGGCAAAGGCACGAGAGGCCGCTTAGGCTTTCTTACCCTGCGCAATCACATACCATTCGACCGAACCCTTGCGGCTTGCAGGTGGCTTGGCGTGTTTAACCGTCGTGAAATTGTTTTTAAGAATGCTCAGCATCACCGGATCAGTCCCCCCGGCAAACACTTTTGCAACAAAATCGCCCCCTGGCTGCAGGACCTGAATGGCAAAATCGACAGCAGCTTCGACTAGGCCCATCGTGCGTAAATGGTCGGTCTGTTTGTGACCTACGGTATTCGCCGCCATATCTGACAAGATGAGGTCGGGCGCGCTGCCGAGTTCAGCGATCAACCGATCCGGCGCGCTGTCATGCATGAAATCCATTTCAAGCAGCACAACGCCTTCGAGTGGATCGACCGGTAACAGGTCAATGCCTACAATAGCGGCCTTGGGCTGTTGCCTGCGCACCACTTGTGCCCAACCGCCCGGTGCTACACCCAGATCAACGACAGCTTTCTTGCCGCGCAATATGTGAAACTTCTCGTCGAGTTCAACCAGCTTATATGCCGCGCGGCTGCGATAGCCCTCGCCATGCGCACGCTTCACATATGGGTCGTTCAACTGCCGCTCAAGCCAGCGGGTCGAGCCTGCGGTCCGCCGCTTGGCCGTCTTGACCTTCTGCTTGCCCGCCAGTGTCCGGCCGGAGTCTTTTCCACCAAATAAATTATCTGCCATTATCAGTTCCGTCGATTTCTGCGCTTGGCGTCGCTGGCCATCAGCGCACGCAAAATGCCTTCGCGAATGCCGCGATCCGCAACACCCAGCCGCTCACCAGGCCAGATATCAAAAATAGTTTCAAGGATAGCGCAGCCGGCAACAACCAAGTCCGCGCGTTCATGCCCAATGGTCGGGAATTCGGCGCGGCCCGGTATGTCCCGGCGTGCAAGCTCCTGGCTGATGTCGCGCATCGCCGCTGTGGGCAAATGCAGTCCATCCACCGCGCGCCGGTCATAGCTGTTCAGCTTCAGATAGACGCTGGCGAGCGTCGTTACCGTGCCCGATGTCCCCAACAGCCTGCGGTCTCCAGCCTCTTCGGGCAAACGTGCGGCAAATTCTGCAAAGCTCGCCATCACTTTCGCGCGCATGGATGCATAGATGGCGTTGAGCTGCTCCGGCGTCTCCGCCTCAGCCCGCTCACTTTCGGTCAATGAAACCACACCCCATGGAACGCTGACCCAGTCCAATATTTCAGGCACAAGGCCGCTTGTTGACACTAGTACAAGCTCCGTCGATCCGCCGCCAATGTCGAATATCAGCGCTGGCCCATCACCCTGCTCAAGCAAGGCGTGGCATCCCATGACAGCAAGGCGCGCCTCTTCTTTGGGGCTGATAATGTCAAGATGGATTCCAGTTTCACGCTTTACGCGCTCGATAAACTGCGCGCCATTGACGGCCTGACGGCATGCCTCAGTCGCGACCGACCTTGCCAATACGACATTACGCTTTTTCAGCTTCTCGGCGCACACCGTGAGTGCCTCAACCGCGCGGTCCATGGCCTCATCGCTCATCCGGCCCGTGGAGGTAAGCCCCTCGCCCAGCCGGACAACACGGGAAAACGCATCAACCACGGTGAAATCATCGCCGCCGGCCCGCGCGATTAACAACCGGCAGTTGTTCGTTCCAAGATCAAGCGCGGCATAGGCCGTGCGCTCAAGCCAGTTGCGCCGCAACGCTGGGTTGTCAGGCTGAACGAAGGCTTTGGCTGCTTTCGGAGAAGTCTTGGATGTGTCCGCACGCGCTGCGCCTTCAGCCGAAGCTTGCTGCAGTTTTGCAGCCTTGGGTGCCGCATTCTTGCGACGGGGCGGTTTTTTACGTTTACGCCCGCGTCCCTTTTGCGGCGATGGCGCGACATTCTCGCCCATAGCCGTAAACTCACTTCTTATTTTCTATCCGGGCAGATGTTCTGCCGGTACCTGAGGCCTTGGTACGCGCTGCACGTTAAAAATTCAACATTTTTGAATATCGTTGCAGCCGACCCAATTCAGCGGCTTGACCATGCGGGGGCACCAGCATATAGGCCCGGCCTCTGTTCCCCGGTCGTCTAACGGTAAGACTACGGACTCTGACTCCGTCTATTGAGGTTCGAATCCTTACCGGGGAACCATCATAACATGTTGATAGATAATCGTTTTGTTGCTGCGGAGCGTTGTTGATTGCGCATGGATGTGTCACTTCACTAACCCACGCAATTCCGCGCATTTCCGGGGATTCACATCCAGTCCCCGCAGCTCCGTGCAACATGGATGCAACATGCAAACGTTCGCAAACGCAGCTGAATTAGATCAAGAGAGAGCATGACCGTATTTGGGCCGGAAGCAGACTGCCTGCTTTAGGCTCGACGAACGCGCAAAGCGGATTGTCCGGATACGACC
>JBKBTH010000135.1:0-5676 GCA_046290915.1 Sphingorhabdus sp. | reverse complement strand
GCGTTCTTCGAATTGCCAAACCAACCCGAAATGGGGAAGGACCCCAATACCCCGGCGTGGGTCCAGCACATCGCGTTTGAAGTTGCCGACCTCGATGCGCTGATGGCCGCGAAAGCCCATATCGAGGCGCAGGGGATTGATGTCGTTGGGCCAACATTCCACGGCATCTTCCGGTCGATCTATTTCTTTGATCCAAACGGCCACCGGCTGGAGCTTGCGTGCAATATTGGCACCGCTGATCAGCATGCTGAACTGAAACGCGTTGCACCGCTTATGCTTCAGGAATGGAGCGAAACCAAAAAAGCGCCGCGCCATGCAGATTGGTTGCATGTTGATCCAGACAAGCAGGTTTAAACCGCAAAACTTCGCTTTGTAGCTTCGGGCTACCCGTTGACGCAGTGTAATGACGCGTCTCCAAAATTGTGACCTATAACACCGTGGCATCACAGCGTGATGATGCCGCTTGATTTTACGATAGGTTGCTGTCATCAAATAATGATAACGTTCACAATAAGGCGCGGAGTGGATTTGATGCGGTTAACGAACTCGATGGCACTTATTGCTTTCGCTTCGGCAGGGTGTGTTTCTGCGGGTACGCCTTCAGTGTCATCCATATCTCTCGCCGACAGTGCGAGAGCGACCGCCAATCCCAGCGTTTGGCCAAGTGCAGCAAGCCCTGCCGCGATTACTGACACGAAAACTGAGGACGCGATTTCCGCGCTCATTTCAAAAATGACACTGGAGCAAAAGGTCGGTCAACTCATTCAGGCTGATATCAGCGCGATTAAGCCAGAAGACTTGATGCTTTATCCGCTTGGCTCCATTCTCGCGGGTGGAAATTCGGGACCTTATGGCGATGAACGTGCGGGTGCTGCCAAATGGGCACAGCTGGTTAATGCGTTTCGCGATGTGTCGCGTAAGTCGGGTGCTGGCGTTCCAATCCTGTTCGGCGTCGATGCGGTGCACGGGCATTCAAACCTTCCGCAAGCAACAATTTTCCCGCACAATGTGGGGCTTGGCGCAGCACGTGATACGGATCTTATCCAGCGTATTGGCGCGGCGACTGCTGCGGAAATTTCGGGTAGTGGGATTGAGTGGACCTTCGCGCCAACGCTTGCTGTGCCGCAAGACCTGCGTTGGGGTCGGGCCTATGAAGGTTATTCATCCGATCCTGCACTCATCGCCGAATATGCGCGGGCGATGACGATTGGCTTACAGGGTTCGTTGGTTCCCGGTGCGCCGTTGAAAGCCACGCATGTTGCGGCAACTGCAAAGCATTTTCTTGCCGATGGCGGAACGATGGATGGCCGTGATCAGGGCGATGCCCAGATTGATGAGGCGGAACTGATTGCGAAACACGCCCAAGGCTATCCTGCGTCGATTAATGCGGGTGCGTTGACAGTGATGGCCAGCTTCTCAAGCTGGAATGGCGTCAAGCATCACGGCAACGCGTCGCTTTTGACAGATGTGTTGAAAAAACGGATGGGTTTTGCAGGGCTGGTTGTCGGTGACTGGAATGGCCACGGCCAAGTTGCGGGTTGTTCGGCGACGGACTGCGCAGCTGCAATCAACGCAGGCCTCGACTTGTTCATGGCGCCCGATAGCTGGAAAGGCCTTTTTGCTTCAACGCTGAATGCCGCGCGCGACGGCCGGATTTCACAAGCGCGTTTGGACGATGCCGTGCGTCGCATACTGCGCGTTAAATATAAATTGGGCCTGATGGGTGATGCACTAACGGTCCGTGGCGATACGTCCTTAGTTGGCAAACAGGAACATCTGGACCTTGCGCGTGAGGCGGTTTCAAAATCGCTTGTGCTGCTAAAGAATGACAATGCTGCCCTGCCTATCCGCAATGGCGCGAAGGTGTTGGTTGCCGGGTCTGGCGCAGATAATATGGCAATGCAGGCGGGTGGCTGGACGATCAGCTGGCAAGGTACGGATACCACCGCAGCGGACTTCACCAATGGCCAGACCATCGGCCGCGCGATTTCCGAGGCGGTTAAAGCAGGCGGTGGTTCTACCGCGGTATCTGCCGCCGGCGTCTATGAGCAAAAGCCTGATATTGCAGTCGTGGTCATTGGCGAAAAGCCCTATGCCGAATTTGAAGGTGACGTGCCGCATCTCGCATTCCAGCCTCAACCTGCCGAAGAAGAGATGATCGCGCGATTAAAGGCGCAGGGCATACCCGTTGCAATTGTGTTTCTGTCGGGCCGTCCCATGTTCACTGGCAAGTTGATTAATCAAGCCGATGCATTTGTGGCGGCGTGGTTGCCGGGGACGCAGGGGCGTGGTGTTGCCGATGTGTTGGTTGCAGGTGCAAATGGAAAGACAGCGCGCGATTTTACCGGCCGTTTGCCCTTTGCATGGCCAGCCGATGCGCGGTCACCCGTTACCGCGCCACTATTTCCACTTGGCTACGGCCTTGATTATGGCCAAGTCGGTACGTTGGCGCCAGTGAATGAAGATCCCCGCGTGGACCTGTCCTCTCTGACCATTGCAACCCATTATGTTGTCCGCGGCAAAGTGCCCGCACCATGGAACTTGCAGATGGATGGCGCCATTAGCGCGCGTGCCGTCGATGTATCAGCGCAAGAGGACGCGCGGCAATTCACATGGAATGCCGACGGCGCGCTGGTCGTCAATGGGCCAGCGGTTGACTTGACCAAGCAAGCAAAAGAAAATTGGGCGTTGCTGATCGACTGGCGGGTTGACCAGTCCGTGTCGGGACCAGTGAAGCTGACCTTTAGCGGCGGCACATTGGATATGCAAAAAACGTTGCGTGCATTGCCCCGCGGATCAGTCACGCAAACGCGCATTCCGCTGCGGTGCTTTGCGCAAGCTGGTGCGAAATTTGACGCTGTTGGCTCACCCATACGTATGCAGGCGGCAAAAGGCCTTGTTGCGACAATACGCAACGTTCATATCGAAACGACAAAAGAAAGCGCGTCCTGCCCCGGCAAAGCGCGGTAAAATATAGGGAGAGAGAACATGGCTTTGGCACCCGGCGCAGCTGCGTCCACAGATACTGGCGATACCCATATCGACGCACCGCAGTTGCAACTGTTTGTGATGGGTCTGTTCTTCATCTTCGGCGGTATCACCAGCCTGAACGATGTTATCATCCCTAAACTGAAAGAGTTGTTCACGCTCAATTACACCCAGGCGATGCTGGTACAGTTTTGCTTTTTCGCGGCCTACGCAGTCATTGGGATCCCCGGCGCCCGCCTCGTTAAAAAAATCGGTTACATGCGCGGCGCCGTTGCCGGACTGCTGACGATGATGGCGGGTTGCCTGTTGTTTATTCCGGCCAGCCAAACCGCGACCTACGGCGTATTCTTGTTCGCCTTGTTCGTTTTGGCCAGCGGTGTCGTGATTGTTCAAGTGGTATCAAACCCTCTGATTTCGTTGCTGGGTAAGCCCGCCACAGCGCACAGCCGGCTGACATTTGCCCAAGCGTTCAATTCGCTTGGCACCACTGTGTTTCCAATCGTGGGATCGATCCTGATCCTCGGAAGCCTGGCTACCGTGACCGCTGACCAATTGTCCGGTGTTGAGCTTGATGCCTATCGCACGGCTGAAAGCCAGGCGATTGTAAATGGTTACTTGGGCATCGCAGTTGCATTGGCCATTGTGGCCGCTGTCGTCTGGTTGTTCCGCGACGCGCTGAAAGGTGAAAAGCATGAAGCAAGCCAAGGCCTCGCGGGGCTCGATTTGCTTCAGCGTCCCCGCTTTGGTTTCGGCGCATTGTGCATTTTCCTATATGTGGGTGCGGAGGTCTCCATTGGCTCCTTGATTGTCAATTATCTGATGCAGGATCATGTGATGGCGCTTCAGGAACAAGATGCCGGCAAGCTGATCGGTTTGTACTGGGGTGGCGCGATGGTTGGCCGGTTTATCGGTTCAGCCGTTCTGCGCGTATTGAGCCCAGGTAAAGTGTTGGCATGCGTGTCTATTGCCGCCATTGCTTTGCTCATCATCTCTACGCAGACGACGGGCAGCGTTTCCGGTTACACATTACTGGCGGTTGGGCTGACAAACGCAATTATGTTCCCGACAATCTTCACGCTCGCATGTGAGAAATTGGGATCACGGGCAGCCGACGGTTCTGGCATTATCAATGTCGCGATTGTCGGCGGTGCCGTCATTCCATTACTGACCGGCATCATTGCGGATACGACCGCCAGCTTGGCAATTGCGTTCATCCTGCCGATGGCATGCTATGCGGTCATTGCCGGATTTGGTTTTTACGCGCGTCGGCCTGCTTAAGTTTCTGCGATCTGGCGGGGTAGCGTCTGCAGCAAAAGGCAAGCAGCCATTGCCAGCCCCGCCAGCAGCATGAACAGTGCCGAAAATCCATAAGCCGGGACCAAAGCCAGCGTTAGCCAAGGCATTATCAGCGACGGCAAGGTGTTGGTGAGATTAAAAATGCCAAGGTCGCGGCCGCGCGTCTGTGGCCGGGGCAGCACGCGGAGTGTTTGGCTGGAATGCAGAGCAAGGAAGATGCTGCTGCCCAAACCAAAGGCCACGTAGCCAGCAATCGCGATTGGCAGGCTGGGCGCCAGCGACATGATGACAAGTCCAATTGCCGCAACGCCAGATCCCCAGATGAGTGGTAAAATCGGGCGATTGTTGCGGTCTGACCAGCGCCCCACAATCAGCGCCAGAAAGACGGCCACGCCAAGCACAATCGCGAAGATACTTGCTGTGCTGTTATCGCGAAAATTCGGATCGAGGCTGCGAAACCATAATAACAAAAACGCAAAGAGCGAGGCCTCGGCTATTTGAACAAGCAATCGCGCAATCCACATGCGCATAGCCGGAGATCGCGGCACATCGCTTTTTTCCGCAGCAACTGGCAGGTTCTCCATCAAATGCGGCATGGGGACTGGCTTGCCCCAGATGAGCACTGGCGCAACCATGAGCAAAACAAGAAACGCCACGAGCATTTCGCGATCCTGAAAAGGGGAAAGGCCCTCCAGCGTCACCAGAGCGCCTGAGGCAGCGCCCAAGGCCGGCGCAAGCGCCAGCAGCCCACCCAACAACCCCTTTTGCGAATCCGGTATGCAATCACCTGCCCAAGCGGCGAGGGGCGCGAGCATCATATTCAGGCCGACCTGCCACAAAACGATCACCAAGATCAGCATGTTTGGCGTTTTGGCCATCGGTATCGCGACGAGTAATGCGGTCGACAACAAGAGGCCGGCAAATATCCATGGCCGCCGCATGCGCGTCCTGTCGCTTGCCCAACCAAAGCCAATGTTGGCGATGCTGGCAGCAATAGCGCCGGCAAATGCCGCTAAGGCCAGCATATTCAGCGCGCCATCCCCCGCAAGCGCGGTTGCGCGTCCGGGCAGCAATATCGTGAGGAAAGGCACATAGGCAACAGCGCCACCGGATACGGCCAGCGCATACAAATACATGAAGCTGGCCGATTGTTGGCGAGATGCCGCGCCGTTAATGCTGTGCACCACCGCGCGGCCTAGCTGTGCTGCTGCGCTCGACGAGGCTGCCTTCAGTTACCACAGGCTGATGCTGCACGACCGTATCGCCGTTGGTAATCAACAAATCGACTGCCTTGGAGAATGTCGCAGCAATCGGTTGATCGATAGCGGTCAGCTGCGGCACTGTGAAACGCACAACAGGCGTGTTATCAAAGCTTATCAGCGACAAGTCGCT
>JBKBTH010000134.1:4051-5684 GCA_046290915.1 Sphingorhabdus sp. | reverse complement strand
GCGGTGGCGCGAAAATTGCAACTTTGATGGCAATGCCCGCAGCCAAGGGCCTGTTCCACAAGGCCATTACAATGAGTGGCCAGCAAGTGACCGCGTCAGGCCCTTTAAACGCGGAGAAACGCGCAGGGGCGCTTCAGGCCGCACTGAACGGGCAAGATCCAGCTTCGGTCTCAGCGGAGCAGTTGGTTGCGGCGTTATCGGCGCTCGATCCCATATTGGGTGGCGGCGTGTATATGGGGCCAGTGTTGGATATGCGTCATCTGCACCGACATCCATTTTGGCCAGACGCTGCGCCGCAATCATTGGATATCCCCATGATGTTGGGGAACACAGTGCTGGAAACGCGTGCATTCTACGCGCCGAATGCCAAGCAGCTCGTTGGACTTGATTTCGATAATCTGGCGCGCCGCATCGCCCCTGAAATGCGGATTGATGCGCATCCCGAGTGGGTGGTTCGACAATTCAGGTCGCAATATCCTGACGCTGCGCCGCTGGATTTGTTCCACCGCATTGTGACAACAGCGCGCAGCTGGCGTGGACAGATTATTGAGGCAGAGGAACGCTCCAAAGCAGGCGCCCCCGCCTTTGTATATCAACTGGATTTTGAACAGGCCAAACACACCGACGATATCGGGCTGTCGTTTGGAACCGTCATTGGCCCATCAGTGGCTCAGCAGGCGATGAGCGGGCGGATCATGGATGCCTTCGTGCGTTTTGCCCGCACGGGCAGTCCGGGTTGGCAACCATATAGCTTGGCTAACCGCGAAACGATGATCTTTGATACGAATAGCCGCGTCGAGAAGGACCCGCGTAAATGGGAACGCGAATTATTTGCGCGCATCCCCTATATTCAGCCCGGTACCTGACCGTCCTATTTGGCGGTGACGGGGTAACTAATGATGAGGCTGAGCGGTTTGCGCCCGATCTGCTTTATGCCCACCACTGCACCGTCGTATAAATAGGCTGCCATACCCGGTCCTAGCCGTTGCGAAACGCCGTCGGAAGTGACTTCGCCCTCTCCCGACAGGACATAATAGACCTCGTCATGCGCAATAGGGTGCAGCCCGATGGCCGCGCCTTTGTGCAATACACGCTTGCGAAACTCCATCGTGCGTGGCTGCGGCACAACGTCGCTGATGCGATAGGCTGTGCTCATGCCGATGGCACCATGGGGCGGAGGCTCTTGCCGAACAACATCGCGTTCGTTGACCACGACCATCGGCGGAGCGGCCAAGAGCAATAGCAGAGAGATTATCATATGCCGCCGCTCACTGGCGCATCGCGCGATCGCGTGCCGACATCGTTTCTTGCGCCGGTGCCTTTTGGCCAGGATAAAGACCGGATTTGGGTTCCATGGTGTCAAGGTCCCATTCCGCGTCTACAAATGGCGCGGCCGTCGGCTTTGGCGATGGGTAGGCGCTAACCTCAGTTTCATCATCAATGATTTTACCGCGGCCCTCGGCAACGAAAAACAACACCCGAATATCGTCTGAGTCGCGGTCCCACGGCCGTGCACCAGCGTTGGCAAGCACATGGGTTTCAACATCACGCGCTGGCAGGACGGCAATGTTTGAAGGCCAAATGACTGGCTTTTTCACTTCAATCAGCTTTGCACGGGTTTCGCCATAGCGAC
>JBKBTH010000134.1:1846-3953 GCA_046290915.1 Sphingorhabdus sp. | reverse complement strand
GGCAGGACGGCAATGTTTGAAGGCCAAATGACTGGCTTTTTCACTTCAATCAGCTTTGCACGGGTTTCGCCATAGCGACCAAACATCGGCAACGGATTGCCAAATTTATCGACCGCAATGTTGTCGCGCGCGTGATAACGAAGGTCACCGTCGCCGCCGAGCATGAGAAATGGCAAATTGTCATCGGTCGAAGGGCCGCCGCGCATAACATTGCCAACTGCGGTCATTTCACCTGTCACATAAGGCTGGCCAGCCCACTCAAGCGCCATCAAGTTATAATGCATCGCACGCTTGCCCGGGTCGTAGATGAGGTTGTTGATCATCGCCGCCTGGGCGCCGCCCTTAATCAACGGACTGCGTTCGACATTATGTGCCCAGATATTGCGGTAAAACAGGATGCCTGTTGCGTTGTCGTGAATGAGGGAACCTTTGCTATGCTCGCCCTTTGGGTGGCTGGTATCGGCAAGGCCTTCCGCTGCCAGATTGTAAGAGAAGGTAATGTTACGGCTCGTTCCGTTGCGCCACTCTTCGACGGATTTGCCGGTGAAGCGTGGTCCGCTGGCGGACATATTCTCGTCAATGCCCCAGCTTAGTGTGCAGTGGTCAACAATGACGTTGTGGGCCGCCACGGTGGATAGGGAATCGGCTTCCCAACCGCTACGCTTTGCTTGTCCATCGGCGCCGGTCTTGACGCGGATATGCCGGATGATGACATCATGTCCGCGAACATCGATGCCGCCTTTGATAATTGTAATGCCCGGTGAGGGCGCAGTCTGTCCTGCAATTGTCAGGAACGGCTCTTTGATTTCAAGCGATGTACGCTTGAGATCGATAACGCCACCAACTTCAAACACCACGATCCGCGGGCCTTTTGTTTCAATTGCCGCCTTAAGTGTGCCGGGGCCATCTGCGGCCAGGCTGGTGACGCGTATAATCTGACCGCCTCGTCCGCCGACGGTTTCTTTCGCCCAACCTACCGCATTAGGAAAGGCCAGCGTTTGCGCCTGCACAGGAAGCGCAGCCCAAGTGAGGCCCAAAAGCAACAACATCCGAATAAGCATACTCATCTCCTTGGAAGCTATCTTGACATGAAGCCAAGTTCGCAGCAATGTCTAAATGACACCGGTTACCTTGCGCGCGGTTGTTTCAAGATGCGCGACCTTAAGTCGGTGGCTGAAGTCACGAAAAGCGGCAATTAGCGTAAAAATGCGCGGCCGATACGGAGAGGATGCGCTGGTTTCCATCGCGTCTTGAATCAAAAAGACACCGGTATCAATGCCGGATAAATGCGAAGGGAAGTGGGAATGATTAAATCTGGATCGCGTCGATTTGGCAAAAATGCGACGAAATTCTTGTCGGCGGCATCGCTCGGCGTTTTGGCCGTAGGCACCGCGCAGGCGCAAGACGCAACCACCGAAAATGCTGCACCGGCTGACGAAGGCGATGCCATTGTGGTTACCGGCTTCCGCGCCTCTTTGGAAGCAGCGTTAAACCTGAAGCGCGACTCAGTCGCGGCGGTTGACGCTATTGTGGCGGAAGACATTGCAAAGTTTCCTGACCAAAACCTTGCGGAATCGCTTCAGCGTATTCCAGGCATTTCGATCAGCCGTGATGGCGGCGAAGGCCGGTCGATCACGGTTCGTGGTCTTTCATCACAATTCACGCGCGTGCGTGTTAATGGCATGGAGACGATTGCTACATCGACAGATGGCGCGGCGGCAAACCGTGACCGTGCTTTTGACTTCAACGTATTTGCATCTGAACTCTTCAGCAGCCTCGTCGTGCGCAAAACCGCCGAAGCATCGCTTGACGAAGGTTCGCTGGGCGCTGTTGTTGACCTGAACACCGGCAACCCATTGGCTGGTCGCGCTGGCCTTAACGGCGCGTTGTCGGTGGTCGGTTCTTACAATGATCTGTCGAAAGACCTTGGGCCGCGTGTGGCGGGTCTGCTGAGCTGGCGCAATGATGCCGGTACGTTCGGTGCATCGATTTCGGCAGCTTATTCGAAAACAAGCACATTGGAGCTTGGCAACAACACAGTCCGTTGGGCACAGGCGCGTTTCGACAATGTCGGCGGCACCAACTGCTATACAACCGCCAACAGCGG
>JBKBTH010000134.1:0-1746 GCA_046290915.1 Sphingorhabdus sp. | reverse complement strand
AACAACACAGTCCGTTGGGCACAGGCGCGTTTCGACAATGTCGGCGGCACCAACTGCTATACAACCGCCAACAGCGGCGGGACTTATGTACCAAGCGCTGGTTGCGACCGTGCAGCCACGGCATTCCATCCGCGTATTCCGCGTTATGGTGAAGTTGCGCATGACCGTGAGCGTCTGGGCCTGACAGGCTCGGTACAATTCTCGCCAACCGACGCCACCAAGCTTTCAATCGACGCCCTATTTTCGAAATATGATGCATCGCGTGAAGAGCAATGGGGTGAAGTGCTGCTGCGTTCTAACGAACGTTCCATCAACGTTGTGAATCCTGTCTATGACGCGAACAACAACATGATTTCGGCGACGCTGAATGATGCATGGGTACGTACCGAGCATTATCTACGCGAATCGCAAACCAAGTTCTATCAGGTTGGCGGCACATGGGACCAGGATATCAGCGACAATTTCCGCTTTACCGCTTTGGGTGGTGTTTCCAAATCCAGCGCGGATATCCCGGTTGAGACTACGGTTATTTTCGACGACCGTGATGCACAGGGCTATAGCTATGACTACACAGACATGGCGCGTCCAAAGCTGACTTTCGGCACCAGCGTAACCGATCCTGCAAACTTCCAGCTTGCAGAAATTCGCGACCGGCCTTCGAATGTGACCAACCGCTTCAAAACCGCTCAACTGCGGACTGAATGGGATGTAAGCGAAAACATCACATTGAAGGCAGGTGCAGTATGGCGCCGGTTCAACTTCGATGCAGAAGCCTTCACCCGCGATACCGCCGTATGCGGTAATGGCGGAACAAGCTTGGTAACCAGCACATCGGGCACAATCGCCTGCTCGCCTACCAGCTTATTTGGTCCAACAGCCGTTTATGGTTTTGCGGTTACACCGGCTTTGTCGCAATTGTTCAATTTGGGCAAAGCAGGTCAGCCTGCTGGAAATACCAATAGCTGGCTCGTGCCTAACCTCGATGCAGCTACTGCGTTCACTGGTTTGTACAACCGCACAGCTGCAAATGATGCAGGCAACATCCGCGGCGTTCAGGAAACGACCAAGGGTGCGTATCTGCAAGCTGATGCAAAGGGTGACGTCTTTGGGCTAGAATATGCACTGAATGCAGGCATACGTTATGCAAAGACCGACCAGTCTTCATACGGACTCGTGAGCGGCGTTACTGCGACCGTTACCCGCAATTATGAAGATTGGTTGCCATCTGCAAACTTGGCACTGTACCCAACGGAGAGCACAATCGTGCGCCTTGCGGTTGCAGACGTGATGACGCGCCCAACCCTTGGATCGTTGACACCCGGCGGCTCGGCTGACGGATTTAACTACCGCGTAACTAGCGGTAACCCGTTCCTTGATCCTTATCGCGCCACAAATTACGACTTGTCGCTCGAATGGTATTTTGCGCCTCAGGCCGTGCTGTCCGTTGCACTCTTCAAAAAGGACGTAAGCACCTTTACGCAGTCTGCGTCGATCACGGGTGCCACTTTCGCACAGACTGGCTTGCCCGCATCGGTATTGAGCCCTGCATCACCTGCGGCGCTTAACCCTGCGCAGCAGCTTGAACCACGTTGGACATTGTCGACGACAGTCAATGGTTCGGGTGCGAAGCTGAAGGGTATCGAGCTGGCCGCCCAAATTCCGTTCAGTGCTTTCACGGACGGTTTCATGAGCAACTTCGGTATTCTTGCGAATGCGACCTTCATTGACTCCAACGCAACCTTCAAC
>JBKBTH010000133.1:0-5700 GCA_046290915.1 Sphingorhabdus sp. | reverse complement strand
CCGCCTTATATTTGGAAATCAGATAGGCGACGGTCTTCTCTTCGCCAACGGAACCTGGTGCGCGGCCTTCGTAACTGTCGAGCGATAACTCGCGTGTCACATCCTTCATCGTCGCCTCAGCCAAGGCAGGGACTTCAACTTGGGGCAGGGCATCAACGGAGACCTCTGGCGACGCGTCTTTTTGACAGGCGGCCGTGAGAGCCAAAACAGATACGAGGGCCAAAGACAGCAGGCGCATGAAATTCTCCTAAGAGGGAAATATTATTGCGCGTCTTCTGCCAGACCCGTCGGTCATGCTCAAACAAAAAAGGCGGCCACAAGGACCGCCTTCTTTGCAGGATTGGATGTAAGATTAACGCGAATAGAATTCGACGACCAAATTTGGTTCCATCTTAACGGGATAAGGCACTTCATCGAGCGTTGGAATACGCGCAAAAGTTACCTTGTCGTTGCCGTCTACAGCAACATATTCAGGAATATCGCGTTCTGCGAGGCCTTGAGCTTCGATGACCAAAGCCATTTCCTTGGCCTTGCTGCCGAGGCTGATGACGTCACCAACTGCAACCTGACGGCTTGCGATGTTGCACTTTACGCCGTTAACGCGAATGTGCCCGTGGCTCACGATCTGGCGTGCGGCGAAAATGGTAGGGGCGAACTTGGCGCGATATACAACCATGTCCAAACGACGCTCGAGCAGACCGATAAGGTTCTGCGAGGTATCGCCCTTCATGTTGCTGGCTTCCTGATAAGCACGCTTAAACTGCTTTTCAGTGACGTCGCCATAATAGCCCTTGAGCTTCTGCTTAGCGCGCAGCTGAATACCATAATCGGAGAGCTTGCCCTTACGACGCTGACCATGCTGGCCGGGACCGTATTCACGCTTGTTTACGGGTGATTTTGGACGGCCCCAGATGTTTTCACCCATGCGGCGGTCAAGTTTATACTTCGAGCTTGTACGCTTCGTCATTTAAAGACTCCAATTGCTAACAACGTTGTTTCCGGTACCGCGCGACACATTTTGCATGTGCCGGACACCTGCTTCACCGGAATGCAGGGTCGATTGCGAAGCGGCGCCTATGGCTGGAGATGGCCCATATGTCAACATCTGGCTCGACTTTACGCACGCTCAACCTTAAACGCGCTGCCATGAGCACTGTTAATCCAAAAAATCCCGAGAGTTGCACAACTATGGTTGACGTGCGGGCAGGCGTTGATGCCGTCGATGTTAAGCTGGTCGATCTGCTCGCGCAACGCTTTGGCTATATGGATGCCGCCGCACGCATCAAAACCGAACGCAGTGCGGTCCGGGATGAAACGCGCAAGCAACAGGTATTGGCAAATGTGCAAGACGCGGCTCGCGAGGCGGGTATCCCTGTCGAGGTCGTCGGCGACTTATGGGAGCTTCTGGTCGAAGCCTCCATCGCGTACGAACTCGAACAGTGGGATGTCAGTCGCGCTTAGGCGTTAGATGCCGGTATTCATTTGCGGGGGCATCGTCGTGCCAGCTTTGCCTTTGACGCTAAGCTCCGACGCGGATTCAGCTTGATCCCACTGTTCCTGCGTTTTGCATTGCTTCTTCGCGATACGGCTGCCGGTGAGGCCCGTTGTGCGGCATATTTTCTTTGGCTTGGCTTTTGGCGCTTCTTGCGCTGCTGTATCAGCGGCGCTCGGGGTGGTGTCAGATGTACTTGCGGTGGCTAACAAAAGACTAAAAATTACAGTGCTGATCATTCAAATGCTCCTTGATACGCATCGGTGTAAACAGCCGGGTCGCGGTTACCAAGTCCCTATTTTTCGGTTGGTCGCATTCTGTTCAGCGTGGTCAACACCCCGCGTAATGTCCTGACCTCATATGTGTTCCATGCGGGCTTAGTCAGCAAATTCCGTAAAGTCCGCCGCGTAACGGGCGCGCGATCAATCGGCGTGAAGTAATTTAACGGCTCAAGCATGCTATCCAGTTGAGCGATCAGTCCGTCGAGCTCGAACTGCGACGCTGGCGGTTCAAGCTCTGTCTTGGGTGGGCTGGCGAGGGATTGGGTTTTTGACCATTCATAGGCGCAAAGAATGACTGCCTGCGCCAGATTGAGCGAACCGAATTCCGGATTAATGGGAACGGTAATGATGGCGCGCGCGACATTGACCTCATCGCTTTCAAGGCCGGAGCGTTCGGCGCCGAACAAGATCGCGCTTCGTCCAGTGTTGCCGAAAACCTCTTGGGCGGTGGCCTCGGGCGTGATGACTGGCTTCGTGACGCCACGCTTGCGCACAGTCGTTGCGTAGACATGCGCAATGTCAGAAGTCGCTTCGGCGAGCGTCGGAAAAACTTGTGCATTGGCGAGCACAATGTCTGCGCCAGAAGCCGCAGGACCAGCATTCGGATTTGGCCAGCCATCGCGCGGCGCGACCAGGCGCATTTCGGTCAGGCCAAAATTCAACATCGCGCGGGCAGCTTTACCGATGTTCTCGCCCAATTGCGGACGGACAAGGATGATAATGGGCGGCGAACTCATTTCTGCGCCGCTTCGACCACGCTCCCGGCGAAATCTTCAAAGTCCTTTGCTTCGCTGAAGTCTTTATAGACAGAGGCGAACCGAATGTAGGCGACGCTGTCCAGCGCTTTCAGTCCATCCATGACAAACTCGCCGATGCGCTTCGATTCAATTTCGCTTTCGCCCAGGGTCTCCAGCTGTCGCTGAATGGCAGAAGCGAGCTTTTCAATCTGGGCGTGGTCGACGGGGCGCTTGCGGCACGCGACGGAGAGCGAGCGTTCAAGCTTCTCGCGCTCAAACGGCTCACGTTTGCCCTCGGTCTTTATAACCAAAAGCTCACGCAACTGGATGCGCTCAAACGTTGTGAACCGTCCGCCGCAACCTTCGCACTGCCGCCTTCTGCGGATAGCGCCATTGTCTTCGGTGGGGCGGCTGTCCTTAACCTGGCTATCGTCGTTTCCGCAAAATGGGCAGCGCAATTATTTTTCCTGATTCTTTTTCTTGTTTACATGACGATAGGCAACAATGCCTGCGCCAATCAATGCGCCCGTTGCCAGACCGATTGGAGCAATGATACCGGCTGCAGCGCCGATTGCGGCACCGCCGGCGACTTTCTTAACGGTATCCTGATCGGCCAAATGCTTGCCGGTATGAAACGCATCCTTGGTTGCGCCCCACAATTCATCAGCGGCTTCACCGACATAATGTCGCGCCTGATTGGGTATGCTCTCAGCAGCAAGTTGTTCAGGCGTTTTTGCGCCGCACTGCGGGCAAAACTTCATTCCTTCGCTATATTCCGCGTTACACTCGTTACAAAATCCCATGGTTATTTCCCTTCTGTGTATTAGATGGGTAAGTCACCTATATAATTCAAGACGGGTAGATTGGGAAGCGGCTGCACAATTCGCGAACACGCAGCCGGACTTCAGCTTCGACCGCTGCGTCACCATGCTCGCCCTTTTGACGCAAGCCTTCGAGAACGTCGGAAATCATGTGGCCAATTTCGCGGAACTCCGCTGGGCCAAAACCACGCGTGGTACCGGCAGGCGAACCAACGCGAATGCCGCTGGTTTTCACAGGTGGTAATGGATCGTTTGGAATACCATTTTTATTGCAGGTGATGGATGCACGCTCCAGTGCCTCATCGGCGTCGCGGCCAGTGATGCCAAGCGGGGTCAAATCGACCAAAGCCAAATGCGTATCCGTACCGCCTGAAACGAGGTTGGCGCCGCGTTCGTGCAATGTTGCAGCCAGAACCTTGGCATTGGCAATGGTCGCTGCGGCGTAGGTTTTGAAGTCAGGGCGAAGCGCTTCACCAAAGGCCACTGCCTTTGCCGCAATGACATGCATCAATGGACCGCCCTGCAGGCCCGGGAAGACAGCTGAATTGATCTTCTTGGCGATGGCTTCGTCATTGGTCATGATCATGCCGCCACGCGGTCCACGCAGTGTCTTGTGCGTGGTGTTCGTGACGACGTGCGCATGCTCAAGCGGGTTGGGGTGAACACCGCCAGCAACCAAGCCAGCGAAATGCGCCATATCAACATGGAATATCGCACCCACTTCATCGGCAATCGCACGGAAGCGGGCGAAATCGATGATGCGAGGATAGGCTGAGCCACCTGCGATGATGATCTTGGGGCGATGCTCTTTGGCAAGGCGCTCGACTTCGTCAAAGTCGATAAGATGTGTCTCAGGGTGCACGCCGAACTGCACAGCGTTGAACCATTTGCCCGACATTGCGGCTTTTGCGCCATGGGTAAGGTGGCCGCCAGCATCGAGGCTCATGCCAAGGATGGTGTCGCCGGGCTTGGTCAATGCCAGCATGACCGCGCCATTGGCCTGCGCACCCGAATGCGGCTGAACATTGACAAAGCCGGCGTTAAACAATGTCTTGGCGCGTTCGATGGCTAGTGTCTCGACTTCGTCGGAAGGCGCACAGCCTTGATAATAGCGCTTGCCGGGATAACCTTCGGCGTATTTGTTCGTGAATACCGAACCCTGCGCTTCCAGCACCGCCTTCGAGACGATATTTTCAGAAGCGATCAGCTCAATCTGGTTCTGTTCGCGGTCAAGCTCGTGCGCTAGCCCTGCGAATACCGCTGCGTCTGTTTCGGCAAGGCCGCGCGTGAAAAATCCATCGGGCTGAACATCGGATATATCGTGTGCGGGGCGCGTGCTCATGCTGGTTCCTTAGTCGTGATCGGGTTGGATAGTTTGTCAACGCGGCGTTGGTGGCGGTCACCACCAAAGTCGGTCGAGAGAAATGCGTCAATACAGGCTTTCGCCATTTCAATACCAATCAGGCGTGCGCCCATGGCAATGACGTTCGCATCATTATGTTCGCGTGCGAGCCGCGCGGATAATGGTTCGGAAACAAGGGCCGCGCGTGCAGCAGGGTGGCGGTTAACGGCAATCGAAATACCAATGCCAGAGCCGCACAATGCAACGCCGCGATCCGCAGCGCCATCTGCAATGGCAGCGGCAAGCTTATATCCGAAGTCGGGATAGTCGACCGAGCTTTCGTCATGGGGGCCGAGGTCGTTCACGTCATGCCCTTCCGAACGCAGATGTTCGACAAGCGCTGATTTCAGCGCAAGGGCGGCGTGGTCTGAAGCGATTGCGATACGCATGGCACATCCTGTAGCAGCATGAATCGGAATACGCTCCCCCTATGGCAGAGCGCGGCAAAATGCTATGCGGTATTTGCCCGATTGCGCGGCTTATCTACCAGCTTTAGAGAGGCGAAATGTTAAACGCCGTCTTATCCATCGCCATGCTGTCCGCATTCCTGCTTCTCTATGGCGCATGGAAACGCTGGAGTCGTGATGGTGCGGGTCAGCAAATGTGGCTGATGATCGCTGCGGCTCTCGTCATTTTCGCAAATGTTGCAATATGGGTCGTGCCCGACAAACAAGGCAGAAGCCTTGTTGCCGAGGCAAAATAACTCACTTGATCGGCGAATTCGGGTCCAACCGGAAATCGAGATAGTTGTTCACAGACGCCATCAGCATGTCCATTTCATTTTCAAAGAAATGGTTCGCGCGTGGAATTTCGTCATGGTGAATTGTAATGTGGCGCTGCGTGCGTAATTTATCGACCAGCTTTTGTACCGCGTTCGGGTTGACCACCTCATCATTCACGCCTTGAATGATGATACCCGATGAAGGGCATGGCGCCAAAAAGCTGAAATCATACATGTTTGCTGGCG
>JBKBTH010000132.1:0-5714 GCA_046290915.1 Sphingorhabdus sp. | reverse complement strand
GCATGGCCAAGGTGCATGGCAAAAAGGGTCAAGTCGTTATTGATGCAATCAATGCTTCCGACTTTGCCGCAGCGCCGGTCCCCGGAACCGCCGGCCAGATTACCTTTTACGAAGAAGAACGCGTCATGGCCTATTTCGGCGGTGGCTATCTCTATGCAAACCGGGAACGTCAGGAACCACTGATATGAGCGAATATGCCTATGAGCCCACCCGCGGTTTACCGGGGGTTTTGCCAGAGGATGAAAAAATCCTCTGGCAGGCCAGCCCTGACTGGAAAAATATGGCAATGACAGCGCTACATATACGCCTGACTGTTGCATATTTCGCCGCCATTGCGATCTGGCTTGGTACGCATGGCGACATGACCTCAGCCACTGCCGTGTCGATATTGGGCATCTGCGTCGTCGGATTGTTCGCGCTGTTTGCATGGGGCGTCGGACGCACCACGGTTTACACGCTGACCAACAAGCGGCTGGTGCTTCGGATCGGCGTTGCCTTGAACAAGTGCATCAACTTGCCACTGTCTGAAGTGAAAACAGCAAATCTGAAGATGCTGCCTGCCGGACATGGCAACATTGTGCTCGAGCTGAAAGGCGTGCCGCGGCTTGGATATCTGATGCTTTGGCCACATGCCCGTTCGCTTCGCTTTGTCACGCCGCAACCTACATTGCGTGCCATTCCTGATGCGCAGGCTTTCGCAGCGTTGCTGTTCAAAACAACGCAGACCATTCAGTCGGTCGCGCCAGCCAAGGCAGCGCCGCAGCGCAGCCGCGACATTCCATTGATGGGTGTACCCGCATGAACCACGCCGTCCAACACGACCCCACCGTGCCACGCGGTGCCCTGATCGGCGCTGCAATCTTGCTGATGTTTGTCATTACGCTCACAGGCGCAGTGCGCTTCGGCTTGATCCCTCGCGCGGCAGACCCCTCTGTCACCCGCGCAGCGGCGCAGGTCATGCCTGCTCAAGAGCGATCCTTGCGCTTTATGGACAGGGCAGACGGGGCCGTGGTGGTCAGCGATACCAATAGCGGCGAGACCGTGAAGGTTATTCCATTCGGTCAAGGCGGCTTCCTGCGCGCAACGATGCGCCGCATGGCGAAAGTGCGCATTGCCGCAGGGATCGGAACAGAACCGCCATTCACGCTGACTCGCTGGGAAAATGGGGCATTGTCACTCAAAGACCCAGCCACTGGCCGTGATGCGGAAATCTATGGCTTTGGCCCCGATCACACCAAGATTTTTGCTGACATGTTGGAAACACCGAAATCATGACCAGACTCCTGTCCTCCGAAACATTTGACACGCCTTGCCGTATCGAAGTCGAACAAAGCGCGGCGCATTTTCATGCGCACGTTAAATTGGATGGCGGGATAGAAATTGAACCCGGTGACCGGGTGCGGGTCCATGGTGATCCCATCACCGTCGGCTTTGGCGAGAGCATTATTTTGCACCGCAATGCCACCGTTCGCAAAGCAGGTCTGCTGCGCCGCGCATGGACGCGGTTTGCAGGTCATTTTGAACTCGCCGAATTATATGAAGTTAGTTTTACAGCAGGGAGGTTGTAATGAACGCGCCGGCCAATTTCGCAAAACCCATCGTCGCCGATCATGATACGATGGCCATCGCCCGATCCGACACGGTCCTCGCGCCGCGTTTCTACACGACCGATTACGAGGCGATGGACAAGATCGATGTCTCTCTCGTGCGTAATGACTGGGAAGGCTTGATGGAGGAAATGGAGGGCGACCCCAACAAGCGCCACTTCAAAAAAACCGACGCCTTTGACGGTGTAATCGAGGGTTTGGAGCCTGAGTTACAGGCCGAATTCATCGACTTCCTCGCAAGCTCGCTCACTTCCGAATTTTCTGGCTGTATCCTTTACGCCGAAATCGCCCGCCGGACGAAGAACCCCGACATGAAGCGTCTGTTCAAACTGCTTGCGCGCGACGAAAGCCGCCATGCGGGTTTCATCAACGAAACGTTGAAGGGGTCAGGCATTGGTATTGACCTAAGCTTTCTGACGAAGACGAAGAAGTACACATTCTTTAAGCCCAAGTTTATTTTCTACGCAGTCTATCTGTCAGAGAAGATCGGCTATGCGCGGTACATCACGATCTTCCGTCATCTGGCGCGCAATCCGCAGAACAAGTTTCATCCCATTTTCGATTGGTTCGAAGAATGGTGCAATGACGAGTTCCGTCACGGCGAAGCCTTTGCTTTGCTGCTGCGCGCCGATCCCAAGCTGCTCCAGGGCGCTAACAAGCTCTGGATCCGCTTCTTCCTGCTGTCGGTCTACGCGACAATGTATGTGCGCGACCATAACCGCCCTGTGTTCCACAAGGCGCTTGGCGTGCACCCGGCTGAATATGGTTACGAGGTCTTTGAAATTTGCACGCAAATCAGCAAGCAGGTCTTCCCCATCGAAATCGACACTGACGATCTGCGCTTCCGCAAAGCGATGGAGGAACTTCGCCTCGCATCGGTTGCTATGGAAGACGCCAAAGCACGCGGCGGTGTATCCGGGCTCATTGGTCGCTATGTTGGCATGACCAAGGCTGGTTTGGCCTTTGGCCGGATGTATTTCATGCGCCCACGGGTGAATGAACTTCCAAGCCAAATCAGGCTCTCGCCTGCATGGTAACAGCCTCCAGCCTTGTCCTGCCGTTTACGGTGGTGATTGCTTTGTGGTTTTTCAGCACAGGCCTTGTGGCCATGCTGAACCACCGGCTTCGCCAGTCATTCGGCCGCGCGGTCTTTATCGCGGGCGTCTGCGCATCGCTTGGGCTTGGCTTGCTGGTATTTACCAGCCATTCGAACGCAGTTTGGGCGTCTTATGCCTCTTTCGTCGGCGGGCTGTTGATCTGGAGCTGGCATGAAATCAGCTTTCTGACAGGCGCTGTTACGGGCACCCATCGCGATGTCTGCCCATCGGGTGCAAGAGGCTGGCAACGTTTCTCGCTCGCGACGATGGCGCTTATTCACCATGAAATCGCGCTTGCGATGACGGCTGCATTATTGCTGTCGCTTAGTAGCGTTACGTCAAATCCCACAGGCGCTTATACTTTCGCTTTGCTGCTGGTTTTCCGTCTGTCGTCAAAGCTCAACATCTATTGGGGCGTACCCAATATGAGCGATGAATTGCTGCCCGCGCATATGGGATATTTGAAAAGCTATTTCGGGCCAAAGCGTCTGAACGTGATGCTGTTGCTGTCTATTGCTATGATAATTGGCTTGAGCGCATATCTCGTCCACCAGGCGATGACGGCCAGCCGTCCAAATGAAGTCGTGCAGGCAAGCCTTTTGTGCTGCCTGTGTCTGCTGGCGGCGCTTGAACATATATTTCTCGCCATACCATTTCGCGATTCTGCGCTATGGAGTTGGGCGCTTGAAACCAAGAACAACAAAAAGATCGTATAAGAGGGAGTGAGGGCATGAATTACGAGGCATTTTTCGGAAACGAACTGGCCGCTGTCCGCGAAGAAGGACGCTACCGCGTGTTTACCGAAATTGAGCGCAAGGCCGGATCATTCCCCCATGCCACACGCTATATCGACGGAAAGACCAGCGAAGTAACCGTTTGGTGCTCGAACGATTATCTTGGCATGGGCCAGCACCCCAAGGTGCTGAATGCCATGCATACTGTTCTCGACGAATGCGGCGCTGGCGCTGGCGGTACCCGGAATATTTCGGGTACCAATCACCATCACGTCCTGCTCGAAACCGAGCTGGCTGACCTGCACAATAAAGAAGACGCGCTCCTGTTTACCTCGGGATATGTGTCGAACTGGGCAGCGCTTGGCACATTAGCGGCAAAGATTCCAAATTGCGTCGTGCTATCAGACGCGTTGAATCATGCTTCGATGATTGAGGGCATTCGCCATAGCCGCGCCGAATGCATCGTGTTCGACCACAATTCAGCCGAGGATTTGGACCGAAAACTTGCGCGCATCGATCCTGATCGCCCGAAGCTCGTTGCGTTTGAAAGCGTCTACTCAATGGATGGCGATATCGCGCCGATCGCTGAAATCCTGGATGTCTGCGAAAAGCATAACGCCATGAGCTATATCGACGAAGTCCACGGCGTTGGCCTCTATGGCCCACGCGGCGGCGGCGTTGCCGAGCGCGAAGGCCTGATGGACCGGATTACAGTTATCGAAGGTACACTGGGCAAGGCCTTTGGCGTTATGGGCGGCTATATTGCTGCGTCGCGTGACCTGTGTGATTTCGTCCGCACCTTTGCCAGCGGCTTCATCTTTTCAACCGCACTGCCGCCTGCCGTGGCGGCCGGCGCTTGCGCAAGCATCAAGCATCTCAAGATCAGCAATGCTGAACGCGAAATGCATCAAGACCGTGTGGCGAAAGTACGTGGCGCATTGGACCGGATGGGCATTCCGCATATTCCGAACCCAAGCCACATCATTCCGGTCATGGTTGGTGACGCGCATAAGTGTAAATTCATCAGCGACTGGTTGATGGATAATCACGGGATTTACGTGCAGCCCATCAACTATCCCACTGTACCACGTGGCACCGAAAGATTGCGTATTACGCCGTCCCCTGTCCACAGCGATGGTGACATTGATAAGTTGCTGCGTGCGCTCAGCGAAATCTGGTCGCATTGCGAACTCGCGCGACGCGACGTTGCCGCCTGATACACGAAGCAAACACCACAAACAAAAAAGGCCGGGAATTACCCGGCCTTTTTTATGTCAGGTGATATTCAAATATCAGCTTGGCGTTTCAAGATATGCAATAACGTCGGCGCGCTTTTGCGCATCAGGCAGACCAGCGAAGATCATCTTTGTCTGCGGGATTACGCGCTGTGGCTTTTCAAGATATTGGAACAACTTTTCCTTGGTCCAAGTGATGCCGCTGCCTGCGTTGGCTGCCGAATAAGCGAAGCCGGGAACCGTCCCAGCTTTACGACCGATAAGACCGTTCAACGATGGACCAGTCTTGTTAACGCCAGCGTCGGTTACATGGCATGTGCGGCACTGCGCAAATACCAGCTTGCCGTTTGCGGCGTTACCAGTGAAGCTTGCAAATGTGGTGCCATCAACCGTTGCAACATCCGTTGCAGCTGGTGGGCCAGCAGGCGCTGCAGGTGCGGGAGCGGCTGCTGGTGCAGCTGCGGGCGCGGCCGCTGGTGCAGCTGCCTGAGCTGTTTTGTCAGCTTCGCTTTCCGAACCACCACCTGAACAGGCAGCAACCATTGCAGATAAAGCTACCAAGCCAGCTATTGCTTTTGTCTTGACCATAAATTCTCCTATCGCGTCTTAACTGGCCATATGGCCAACCTTTTACGTTCTCAACCGTTGGTGGGTTTAGCCCACATCAAACCACATGGGAAGTGCATTATGCAATCGTTTCAGGGGTTTTCAATACGGGCGTTTTCCTCGCCGGTTTCTTTCAGGACCTTGTGCCGCAATCGGTTCACAAAAAGGTAAATCAGCAACACAACGGGAAGCGTGACAGCGCCGATGATCACATCGGTTGCTGCGCCACCCTTGAGCGCGGCTGCGCCGCCCTTTGTCATATAGGCAATCAGGCCAACGAGATAATAAGCCGCTGCAATAACTGACAATCCCTCAACTAAGGTTTGCAGGCGCAACTGAAGCTGGGTCGACCGTTCCATCGAACGCATGAGGCCCAGATTCTGCGCCTTAATCCGGCTATCAATGCGGACATCGAGCGTGTGCATGACGTTTGAT
>JBKBTH010000131.1:0-5719 GCA_046290915.1 Sphingorhabdus sp. | reverse complement strand
CGCATCATGTCTGCGAAATGCACTGCGAAGGGCGGTGCATCGCCAATCTGCAATTGCGATGCCATGCCCTCATGCGAAATTTCGACCTCGGGCCGACCAAGCGAGACATTTATGCGGTTGAAACTGGCGTATATTCCGGAACCCGGTACCTCCCGCACGGTGTCGATATCCGCAGCAACGACGTCCTCCGCCTCCAAAGCGCGGCGGATGGCTTCTGACAACGGGTGGCGGCTTGCACGCGCAAGGGCGAGCAGAACCGATTTCTGCGTTGCATCGGCTTGGTCAAGATTTACAGGCTCGGGCCGTCCGCGCGTCAGGGTGCCAGTTTTGTCGAACATCGCAAAGTCGACTTCGGCCAATCGTTCGAGCGCACTTCCGTCCTTCACCAATATGCCAGCGCGCATCAACGCGCCGGCGACGACGATTTGTGCTGCTGGAACCGCAAGGCCCAATGCGCAGGGGCAAGTGATGATCAGGACAGCGACTGCAATCAACAGGCTCTCGTGCCAACCAGCGCCTGCAATCATCCAACCGGCAAAGCTCGCCAGCGCAAGCGTGTGCACAGCTGGCGCATAAAAGCGCGCAGCGCGGTCAGCGATCCGCACGTACACCGATTTGCTTTGGCCAGCTTGTTCCATCAATCGCGCAATATCGGCAATTGCGGTGTCTGGACCTGATGCGGTCACCCGCACCGTCACTGGTGCGTCGATGTTCAGCGTACCTGCATGAACCACGTCACCGATATCGACTGATTGCGCGGTAGACTCACCCGTCAGCAGCGAAAGGTCAAAACTGCTTTGTCCCTTTGTAACGATACCATCGGCCGCCAATCGTTCGCCTGCGGCCACGATCATCTCCATACCCGGGACAAGGGCGCTGGCATCGATCCATTCGGTCTTGCCACCGGCGCGTAAGACCATCGCACCTGCAGCCGTTTGCTTCAGCAATGCGCTGACACCATCACGGGCCCGGTCGCGCATCACGGCGTCTAACCAGCGGCCCGTGAGCAGAAAGAACAGTAGCATGACGACGCCGTCAAAATAGGCATGCTGGCCATGGTTGAATGTCTCATACAGGCTCAACATTGTGGTAATCGACACACCGATCGAAATCGGCACATCCATATTGGTGCGACGCTTGCGCAGCGCGCTCCACGCAGAACGGAAAAATGGTTGCCCTGCGTAAATGACGGTGGGCAGCGCAATCATCGCCGACAACCAATGGAACAGGTCGCGCGTCACACCGGTTGCCCCGGACCATACCGATACCGACAGCAGCATGATGTTCATCATGGCAAAGCCAGCCACTGCCATGGCTTTCAACAATTGATGCGCTTCGGCGGCAGCGAGATCGCCTTGCTGGTCACTGATGACTTGCGCCTCAAACCCTGTTTCGGCGATTGCGGCGACAAGTTGCGGGATGGTCAACTCAGGCAGATGCGAAATCGATACCCGCTTGGCCGTGAAGTTCACGCGGGCATTGGCAATTCCGGGTTGTTGTGACAGCCCCCGTTCAAGTTTCGAAATGCAGCCAGCGCACCGGATAGCAGGCACCGAAAAGTCGGACTGCATCAATGCACCAGAAGGCGCAATGACCGTAGGCGCATTCATTGCACCGTTTCCGCCAGCTTAAAAATATCCGCGCCACGGCGAAGCGAGAGCCGAAGGTTCCAGCGACCGGCAGGCAATGCCGTCGTCGAAGTCAGAACGCCGTCGGAAGCTGGAGCGAAAGACAAAGCAATGTCTTCGGCCCGTCCAAGCGGGTGCAGGGCATCGCCGACGGCGGTCATCGCCTGGATCGAGGCGTCAGCGGTGCGCGCAACCACACGCACATGGCGTTTGCTGTCAAGCGACACCTTTACATCCCAGCCGAGCTTGTCCTGACGGGCTGCGGCATTCAACCAGGCGTTATATTGCTGGCTGGCGACATAGCTATTGTCGACCACCGTGCCGCCGAAAGTGCCCACCGCCATGCGCGCCATGTAAAAGTTGACGGCCATAACAATAGCAAAAAACGTGACCAATATCGCGGTCATGTGCCAGCCGGTGAATTTGCCCTTGGTCAAAATTTTCATTCTTCCATCTCCGGCCGTTCAAAGATGACGGTGTCGCTGTCGCCGCGTTCATCTCCCGTGCGTGCACGCGTTGTAATGCGAAACTCTGTGTGCTCTTCACCCTCGGGTGGTGCAGCGATAAACAGCCTCACCTTGTGCACCGCATCGGGTGCAACCGCAAAATTCACGCTTTGCTTGGCGAATTCGCGTTTGCCGTCTGCGGTCCACATCACCGCGCCGCGAAGGCCGTCGATGGTCACGTCCACAACGCGTGGCGAGGTTTCCATATTGCGGATTTTGAGCGTATAGTTGTTGCGGATCGCACCATCGGAAAGGCGGACATATACCGGGTTGCGATCGGGTTGGACCGATAGATCAAGCCGCGTGCGTTGGCCCAGCGTGAACAGCATCGCTAGGCCGATCGACGCCCAAATTCCAAAATAGATGATCGTACGCGGACGAAAGAGCGTTTTCAAAGGTGGCGTGGCTTGCCCACCCGATTTCTCGGCCACGGCGTCATCCAGCGTGCAATAATCGATCAGGCCGCGTGGCTTGCCGATTTGCGCCATGACCTTGTCACAAGCGTCGATACACAAGGCGCAAGTGATGCAGCCGATTTGCGGGCCTTCGCGAATGTCGATGCCTGTGGGACACACCGCAACACATTGGTTGCAGTCAATGCAGTCGCCGAACGCCTGCGGATTTGCTTGCGCCTGCTTAAGGCTGCCGCGTTGTTCGCCGCGCCAATCCTTATAGGTCACGAGCAATGATTTTTCGTCCATCATTGCCGTCTGGATGCGCGGCCATGGGCACATATAAATGCAAACCTGCTCCCGCATAAATCCGCCGAAGATAAACGTTGTCGCCGTCAAGATGCCGACCGTTGCATAGGCCACGGTCGCTGCCTCACCCGACCAGAACTCGCGTACCAAAGTCGGGGCGTCAGCAAAATACATGATCCATGCGCCGCCAGTCCAAAATGCAATGAACAACCATGCGGCCCATTTGCTCAGGCGTTTGGATAATTTCTCGACCCCCCATGATGCCTTTTCCAGACGTATCTGGGCATTGCGGTCGCCATCAATGAACCGTTCGACATGCTGGAACAGGTCGGTCCAGACGGTTTGCGGGCAGGCATAGCCGCACCATGCACGGCCCACGGCGCTGGTCACGAGAAACAAACCAATGCCCGCCATGATGAGAAGGCCAACCACATAATAAAATTCATGTGGCCAGATTTCGATCTGGAACATGTAAAAACGGCGATTGGCAAGATCGACCAATACCGCCTGGTCAGGCGCATATTGCCCGCGATCCCACCGTATCCAGGGCGTGATGTAATATATGGCCAGCGTTACCGCCATGATGACCCATTTCATCCGCCGGAAAAACCCGTCTACAGCCTTTGGGTAAACGCCCTTTCGCCCTTCATAGAGCGCGGGCTGTTGGACCTTTAGCGGTTCAATTCCCGGCATTGGCGGCCACCTTGGCCGGGCTTGCTGCAGCCGCTGTAACTGATGCTGGCGCTGGTGCCGCTACCGGTGCTTCTTCGCCGCCGCCAAGCGAATGAACATAGGCTGCAAGCATTTTAATGGTCACAGGATCAAGCCGGTTGTTCCAGCGTGGCATGACGCCATAGCGCGCTTGATTTACGGTCGTGGTTAGCGACGCCTTGTCGCCACCATACAGCCATATGCCATCCGTCAGATTGGGGGCACCAAATTCACGCATGCCCTTGCCATCAGCGCCGTGACAGGATGCGCAATTGTTGCCAAAAATCGTCGCACCAGCGGCAGTTGCCGCGCTGGCCTTTTCCAGACCCGATAGCGAGCGCACATAAGATGTCACGGCGTCAATTTCCCCGGTGCTCAACACCCCGGCAAAGGCAGGCATTTGTGAAAAGCGTGTGGGATCATAGTCTGGCTGACGAATTCCATGGGTGAGCGTGACGTGGATGGCATTTAGATCGCCGCCCCAAAGCCAGTCATCATCGTTCAGGTTTGGATATCCCGTTGATCCGGCCGCACCCGACCCGTGGCATTGAACGCAGTGTACTTTAAACGCTGCACGACCACCTTCGACCGCAGCTTGATAAAGACGTTCGTTGCCCGCCAGTTGCTCAACGGGGATCGATGCCAATGCGCTGGTAACGGGCGCACGGCGCAGCGTTTCCGCCTTCATCTCCGCGTCCAGCTCACCTCGGCTGGTCCAATTCAAAACCCCTTGGGTCGCGCTGTTCGCCATTGGGATGGCGGGATACAGAATGACGTAGCCAATGGCCCAGACAATACACGCCCAGAATGAGATGACCCACCAGCGGGGCATAGGCGTATCGAGTTCCTCGATACCGTCCCATTCATGACCGACGGTTTCAGTGCCGGTTGGTTGGTCAATTCGTTTTTTATCAGACATGGTCGTCGTCCCTGAAAATGATATTTGCGGCGTCTTCGTTGCGCTGCGACGCCCCTTTTCGGAATGGCCAAATAATGAGGACGAGAAACAATATCCCCATCATCAACAGCCCCCAGCTGTCGGCGAAATGCCGGAAATCATTGTAGTTCATCGTGGCTGCTCAAAGGCTTTTGCCTTTTGGTGATCCACAAGCGTGCCCAACATTTGCAGATAGGAAATTACAGCATCCAGTTCTGTTACCTGGTTCGGGTTGCCATCAAAATCCCGCGCTTGTGCCTTGGGATAGCGCGCTTTCAGTGCCGCCGAGTCGCCATTGGGATCTGCCTGCGCAACAAGATCGGCATCCGCCGCAGCGATAGCTTCGTTGGTATAGGGTACGCCTACACGCGACAGGGCCGTCAGATGCCCTGACATGTCGCCTACCTTCACTGGCGTTTCGGCGAGGAAAGCATAAGGAGGCATGATCGATTCCGGCACCACGCTGCGAGGGTTTTTCAAATGGGCACGATGCCATTCATCCGAATAACGACCGCCAACGCGCGCCAAATCAGGCCCGGTACGCTTTGACCCCCATTGGAACGGATGGTCGTACATGCTCTCGGCGGCAAGACTATACGGGCCATAGCGTTCGATCTCGTCCTTGAAAGGGCGGATCATCTGGCTGTGGCAGGCGTAGCAGCCCTCGCGCATGTAAATGTTGCGTCCGGTTAGCTCAAGCGGCGTGTAAGGGCGCATGCCCTCGACCTTTTCCACCGTGGCATCAATCCAGAACAATGGCGCGATTTCGACGATGCCGCCAATGGCTACAGCGCCCAGGGCACATAGGCCCAGCAATGTGACATTGCGTTCCAGTTTCTTATGGCTGAAGCCGGCTTCGGTTTTGCTAGTCATGATTGGCAATCCTTATTCAGCTGGAACGGCGACGTAGGGCCGGTCCGCCTCTGCATTGTGCGGCGTTTCAGTCATCGGCTTTTCATCGCGCAGACGGCCAGCGACGGTCATCCAAACATTGTAAACCATCACCAATGCGCCCGAGAGGTACAGTAGCCCGCCAAAAGCACGGATCAGATACATGGGGAACATCGCGGCAACCGCTTCGATAAACGAGTAAACGAGATATCCGTCGGCGCCATATTCGCGCCACATCAGGCCCTGCATGATGCCAGCAACCCACATCGCCGACGCGTAGAATACGATGCCAAGGGTCGACAGCCAGAAGTGCCAGTTAATCATCCGCAACGAATACATGCGGCT
>JBKBTH010000130.1:0-5735 GCA_046290915.1 Sphingorhabdus sp. | reverse complement strand
TTGATAGATCCGGCGACGCGGACTTTTTCAAGCTAGTATCCCCGGCGGGACGGGCGGTGTATGGCGGAGCGACGAGCTCACAGGGGCGGCCCCTCGTATATGTGTTTGCGCCGCCGACCACCTATGCGACTCTGCCGGGGCAGGTGAACCTCAACCGACCGCAAAGTTTTGAAACGAAATCGGACACGGTTCAGGCTACACTTGAGGCCGATCTAGGCTTTGCCGAGTTTACCTCTTATTCCCAATACCGCCGGGACAAATCCCCCTATTTCGGAGATCTTGACGCAACGGCTATTCCAATCTTCAACATTTTCGTAGGCGTCGATGACGAGACGTGGTCGCAAGAGTTTCTTTTGACTTCAAAGGCTGGATCGCAGCTTCAATGGACCGCAGGCCTGAATTATTTTCAGGTCCGCGATACCTGGGATGTCGATGCCTCGTTCGGAGGCGCGCCATTTTTCGATTTCGGAGGATCCAGTACAACAACCAAATCCTATGCCGCTTTTGTCGATCTGACTTATGAACTGAGTAGCCGTTTGTTCGCAACCGTGGGCGGGCGCTACAGCCATGATATTGTTGCGGATAGCTATTTCACGGCCAATCCTTTCACCGCATCCTATACTGGACCCAATGGTCAGCAGATTCCATTTACCGGGACGCCCGGGACGCGGATACCGGTGGACACACTCAAAAACGACAGTTTTACTCCGCGCGCTGTGTTGCGGTATCAGCCGAGCGACACTTCAAGCATTTATGCGTCGTTCACGCGCGGCTACAAGGCGGGGATATTGAATGTCGGCGGACTTTCACAGCAGCCAGTCCGACCTGAAAAAATCAACGCGTTCGAAGCCGGTTACAAATATGACGACCGGGCATTATCTACCAGCCTTGCTGCTTTTTATTATGATTACAAGAACCTGCAAGTGTCGAGTTTTCAAAGCGGAGCGGCTCAAATTCGCAATGCCGCGTCGTCCGAAATTTACGGGCTAGAAGGCCAAGCCCGTTACCGGGCAAGTGATACAGTCACTCTCTACGGCGGCGCGGCGTGGACGCATGCGCGCTATAAATCGTTCCCTAACGCACCCTTCTATAGCTATTGTGATCCCGCCGCCGGACCGGCTAGCCTGCTTTTTTGTGTACCTCCAGCATTTGGCGGACTTGGAGCCGGCGCGCTGGTGCAGGCACTGACCGACGCATCGGGCTTTAAGATGCAACGTGCGCCCGAATTGACCGGAAATATCGGGGCAAGCTATGGGCTGGATGTGGGTGGTGGAAAACTGACACTGTCTGGTAACCTCTATCTCACTTCGTCCTTCTATTTTGATCCCGAACAGCAGTTCAAACAAAATGGCTATGAACTGTTGTCATTGCGTGCCGAATGGACCGACGTGTCGGACCGATTTAGCCTAGCAGTGTTCGGCGAAAATTTGACGGACAAGCGGTATCAGTCACAAGTGTTGTTTAACACGCTGGGCATAGGTTCGGTTTGGGCGCCTCCTATGACTTGGGGGCTATCTGCCGGCGTGAAGTTTTAGGCCATGGGCAGGCCGCTGCGTGTCATCCAATGGGCCACCGGCAATATCGGCACACGTTCGTTGCAACGGGTGATTGAGCATCCCGATATGGAATTGGTCGGTCTGTGGGTGCATTCCCCCGACAAAAGCGGGATGGATGCAGGCGCACTATGCGGACTGCCGCCGACCGGGGTGATTGCGACCAACAGTATCGAACAAATTCTGGGCACACCTGCTGATTGCGTTCTCTATATGCAACAGGGAACGGATATTGACGAAATCTGTGCGTTGCTTGCCAGCGGCAAAAATGTCGTCACCACGCGCGGCGATTTTCATCATCCGCGATCAATGAATGCTGATGTACGGGCACGAGTCGAAGCGGCATGTCTGGCTGGTAGCACGTCAATCTATTCGACCGGCTCAAGCCCAGGATTCGTGCAGGAGGCATTGGCTATTCCTTTGGTCTCCATGTCGCGGCGGCTCGATTGCCTTACGATCGACGAATTTGCCGATATGACCAGCCGCAATTCGCCAGAGTTGCTTTTCAACGTCATGGGCTATGGCGTTTCCCCTGGCGCGTTCGACCAGCGAAAAGTCGATCATGTGAAGCACGATTTTGCCGCCTCTCTGGCTCAGGTCGCCGATGCATTTGGCATCGACATTGACGAGTGGCAGGCTTTTGGAGAACTCTCAGCAGCAACAAAAGACATTCAGATCGCCGCTGGTTTGATCCCCGCGGGAACGGTTGCGGCCCAGCGCATCACGATAGAGGGCCAAAAAAGCGGCAAACCCCGCTTGCGCTTCCGCGCTAACTGGTATGTCTCGCGCGAGATTGAAGATGCAGACTGGCATTTGCGCGAGTCTGGCTGGCGTATCCAAGTTGAGGGTGACACGCCGATGGAGGTCAACATAACCTTTCCGGTCAGCCCCGAAGATTATCCCAATGTCACTCCCGGCTTTACCGCGCACCGTGCCGTAAATGCAGTTCCAGCGCTTTGCTCGGCGGCGACGGGGATACGGACAACGGTGGATATGGCGCAAGTGATTGCGCGTTTCTAAGGTTCCAAAACCCGCCTTTGCCAACAACGCTGTGCTTTCCGTTTTGCCAATGCCAGAACTTATGCCGGTTACTATTACAGTGCCGATATCAGTCACGATGTCAGGCTTTCTTGATCGAGTGTTGGATACCGTCCGAGCAAAAAAAGCGCCAACGAGCCAAACAGCGTGACGACGGTGGAAAAAATCAAGAACGGGACATAATTGTCGAAATGCCCCAGCATCGGAACGAGCACCAGTCCGCCCAGCGAGGCGCCTACTGCGGTTGCCGCATTAACCGGTCCCATGACAGTCGCAAAGATCGCCAGCGGGAAATGCCGGGCGACCGCATAAGCAGCGACATCCCCCTCTGCGCCTTGTGCCAGTCCCATTAGCAGCACAGCAAATCCAAGCATCAGCGCGCCATCATAAGGGCTGGCGAGGATCGCGAAGCCTATTGCAGGCAGCGCGAGGCCGATTGCGCCTACAATATGTGTCGGCAACTTGTCGAGCGCGGCACCGGTTAAAAAGCGGCCAAAAAACACGCCAAGCGGATAGAGCGAAACATAAATCGATGCGGTCAACGGCACACCATTTTCCTGGAGCATCAGCATCAACTGGTTTGATCCCAGCGCCTGTGGTATATTGCACAGCATCATACCAAGTGACGCCAGCCAGAAAACCGGGCTGCGCAGGATCAGCCCATAATCCCGTTTCACTGTTGACGGCATTGTTTTCAAAGGGGTTTTTGCTGGTAGCAATATCAGCGAAAGCAGACCAAAAAGCAGGATTATCCCGCCCAAAAACAGATAGCCCCCGCGCCAGCCATAGTCACCAATCACCGGACCCAAAGCCCACGCTGCTATCCCACCCGTCAGCGGCGGCCCCGACATAATGATTGCAAATGCAATCCCGCGTGCGGCCGTAAAGCGTTCCGCCACAACGCGATTGAAGACAGTGTTAGTCAGGCAGGCGCCACAAATAAGTTGCGCCAAATTTATGGCAAAAAACAGATTTAGATCGCCTGTCATGTTGGCAAATGCGACCATCGTCAGCGGGGTCCCGATTACCCCCAGCGCGGCGACAAAGCGCACCCCTTTGATATCGGTTAGTCGTCCAAGTAGCGGGAAAAGAGGCAGCAGTACTAAGGCAAAAATGGTGATTTTGGCGAACTCGGCGCGGTTCCAACCAAACTCTTGCACCAGATGGGCGCCAAATAGGCTCGCTGTGTAATTGTTGATCGAAAGGCCAAACGCGATACCTATGGTCGCTGCCGTCAACGGCCGGATATGCGCCTTTAATTCGTTCAAATAGCCCGGTTGTGTGTGCATGCTGTCCATCCCCTTCATCGGGGCAATACCCCATCGAGAAAGAGCCGCACCGAAAAACAGATGCGTGCGTCCAATTCCGCAGGGGCGATGGGTTGGCTTGAACCGACAACGATCGGTAATCCGCACGACGCAATGTATCCGCTAAATCGCTTCGTTCATTGCATGGTGCACAAGGACGGCGAGACGCGACGCCGGGGCGATAACGGGGCGGACAATTTGACCCGCGAACATCGTTCGTGCTGTTCCTGTCCTGAGCCGACACGTAGGTAGGCAAAAGTCAAATGGAGTTCAGATGATGGCAGATATTGTGGGCAAGGTGGTGCTCATTACCGGTGGCGGGACGGGTATTGGCGAAGCGGCAGCGATGGCGTTGGCGGCCGCTGGCGCTCAGGTAGCTATTACCGGTCGGCGCACGGAACGGCTCGATGCAGTGGTTGCCGCAATCGAAGCCAATGGGGGCAAGGCGCTGGCAATCCAGTCGGATGTCAGCTTGGAGTCAGATGCTTTTGCTGCAGTTGAGCAGACCGTATCCGCGCTTGGGCGGCTGGATATAGTTATCAACTCCGCTGGCGTGAACGAAGCTGGCGGCATCCAGTCGCTCGATCTTGATGGCTGGCGCAAGGTTATCGACATCAATCTATGGGGTACAATCTATACCTGTAAGGCCGCGATACCCCAGTTAAGGGCAGCAGGTGGCGGCGATATCATCAATATCAGTTCAACCGCTGGCCGCCGCGCCGCTGGGCTATTCGCGTCCTACGCCACCAGCAAGCACGGCGTGAACGGTTTTACCGAATCGATCCGGCAGGAGTTGGGTGGAGATAATATCCGTGTTTCAGTTATTGAACCGGGTGCCACTGAAACGGACATCGCATCCAGCGTGTCCGACCCGAAATGGGCCGAAATGATACAATCGCATGTGTCGAAGGAAGGCGCGATGCAGGCGAGCGACATCGCAGAAGCGATACTCTTCATTGTCTCTCTGCCTAGGCGCGCCAACGTCTCACAAATTCTGATACGCCCCACCATCGACACCGCCCCTATGTGATGGGCAAACGAGGACCATTTATATGAGCCAAGATGATAAGACGATGGAACTGCCCGGAATGGCATATCGCAGCTGGTTCCTGCTGATCATGACATTGGTATCGGCATCGGTCATTGCCGAGCGCTATATGATGGTGGTGCTGGTCGAACCTATCCGCAGGGATTTGGGTTTGAGCGACACCCAGATTGCGTTGGTAAAGGATCTGGCGATCGCGCTGGTCTATATCATTGCCGTAATCCCGTTGGCGCGTGTAGCTGACCGTTGGTCTAAACGCAAAATGGTGGCGATTGCCGCTGTCGTGTGGAGTGTGGCTATGCTGATTTGCGGAAAAGCGCAGAGCGTTTGGATGCTTTTGGTAGGGCGTGCTGGTATTGGTCTTGGCGAAGGCGCGTTCACTCCGCCGTCGCAAAGTTGGATCGCCGACCTGTTCCCGGTCAGCCAGCGTGCGACTGCACTTGCCATCTTTCTCCTCGGGGCCTCTGCGGGTCAGTTTATCGGCCCCAGCTTTGGTGGCTGGGCCGCGGAGGCATATGGTTGGCAAACGGCTTTGTTGCTGGGTTCGATCCCGGGCTTCATTCTGGCACCGATCGTCTATTTTACCCTGCGCGATGTGCCGCTGGGGCTGGCCGATGGCCATCACCGGCAACCGCCTGCTGTGTTGCCATTCTGGGCGACCGTAAAGCAAATCTGGTCGATCCCAACCTTTCCACCGTTGGTCTTTGCTGCCGGTCTGAACACATTGTTAACCCTTGGACTTATCGGCTGGGCACCGGCCTTTATGGAGCGAACGCATGGCATGCCAGCGCG
>JBKBTH010000129.1:0-5747 GCA_046290915.1 Sphingorhabdus sp. | reverse complement strand
TATACCGCCCCCGTTCGTGACATGCAGTTCATCCTCAACGAAGTCTTGTGCGTTGAACGCTTCGCCAATCTGCCCGGCTTCGAAAATGCCAGCGCCGATATGCTCGATGCGATCCTGACCGAAGGCGCAAAGTTTGTAGAGGGCGTTCTTTTCCCGTTGAACCAGGCCGGCGACCTGCAGGGCTGTACCCGTCATGAAGACGGCAGCGTGACCACGCCTGATGGCTTCAAAGAAGCATACAAGCTCTATTGCGAAGGCGGCTGGGGCACATTGTCCGGACCAGTGGAGTTTGGCGGCCAAGGCATGCCACATATCGTTTCAATGGCGTTTGAGGAGCTTATGGCAAGTTCGAACATGGCGTTTGCCATGTATCCTGGCCTTACCCAAGGTGCCGTCTCGGCAATTCTGGTGAAGGGCAGCGACGAACAGAAGGCCAAATATGCGCCGAATATGATTTCGGGCAAATGGGGCGGGACAATGAACCTGACCGAGCCGCATTGCGGAACCGATCTGGGCCTCATCCGCACTAAGGCTATACCAAATGAAGATGGCAGCTATGCGGTTTCAGGAACGAAGATTTTTATCTCGTCGGGCGAACATGATCTGACTGAGAATATCATTCACCTCGTACTGGCGAAGACGCCAGGCGCACCAGACAGCGTCAAAGGCATTTCGCTGTTCATCGTGCCGAAGTTCTTGGTCAATGATGATGGCTCGCTTGGCGCGCGGAACACACTGTCCTGTGGCTCTATCGAACATAAGATGGGCATTCACGGCAACGCGACCTGCGTGATGAACTATGACGGTGCGACCGGTTATCTCGTCGGCGAAGAAAATAAGGGCCTCGCGGCCATGTTCATCATGATGAACATCGCGCGTCTGGGCGTTGGCCAGCAGGGCCTCGGCGTTGCCGAAGTCGCTTATCAAAATGCTGTTCACTATGCGCAAGATCGCCGTCAGGGCCGAGCGCTGACTGGTCCACAGGATCTGGAGCAGAAAGCCGATACCTTGTTCGTGCATCCCGATGTACGCCGCATGTTGATGGATGCTAAGGCGTTCACAGAAAGCATGCGCGCCTTGTGCCTATGGGGCGCGTTGCAAGCCGACTTGCTGCACCATGCGCAAACCGAGGAAGAGCGGCAGATGGCCGACGACCTTTTGTCGCTGCTGACACCTGTCATTAAAGGCTATGGCACAGACAAGGGCTATGAAGTCGCTACCAACGCGCAGCAAGTCTATGGCGGCCATGGCTACATCGCAGAATGGGGCATGGAACAATATGTCCGCGACGCCCGTATCGCCATGATTTACGAGGGTACGAACGGCGTACAGGCGATGGACCTTGTCGGACGCAAACTGGCGCAAAATGGGGGCCGGGCTATTCAGGCGCTCTTCAAGATTGTCGACGACGAATGTGCCGCCGCGAAGGTTGGCCCGCTCGCCGATTTTGCGACCCGTCTTGAAAAAGCCAATGGCGATTTGAAGGCATCGACAATGTGGTTCATGCAAAATGGCATGGCAAACCCGAACAATATCGGCGCTGGCGCGCACCATTATATGCACATCATGGGCATCGTTGCCCTTGGTCTGCAATGGCTTCGGATGGCCGAATCTGCGCAACGCGCTCTTGATGCAGGCACAGGCAACGCAGCGTTTTACGAAACCAAGCTGGTAACCGCGCGCTATTTTGCGGAACGTTATCTGCCGGATTGCGGTGCGCTTCGTCGCAAGATTGAAGCGGGCAGTGAGGCTCTCATGGCGTTGTCGCCGGAAATGTTTGCCGCAGCGTAACCGTTCCGTCGTTTCATATTCACATACAAAAATGCCGGGATATCACGTCCCGGCATTTTTCGTTTTAGTCGACCGGTAGAAAGTCCGGGACCGACAAATAGCGTTCGCCTGTGTCATAGTTGAAACCAAGGACACGTGATCCGGCGGGAAGCTCGGGCAGCTTTTGCGCGATAGCGGCAAGTGTCGCACCCGATGAAATACCGACCAGCATACCTTCCACGCTTGCGGCACGCCGTGCGGTTTCCTTGGCCACTTCAGGGTCTACCTGAATCACACCGTCCAACAACGCAGTGTGCAGGTTGGCTGGAATAAACCCGGCGCCAATACCCTGAATGGCATGTGGTCCGGGCTGGCCACCGCTGATCACCGGTGACGATGTGGGTTCAACCGCAAAGACCTTCAAATTCGGCCAGGCTTTCTTTAAGACTTCGGCGCATCCAGTGATGTGACCACCTGTGCCCACGCCGGTAATCAGCGCATCAATTGGCGTATCTGCGAAGTCCGCCAGTATTTCCTGTGATGTTGTGCGTACGTGAACGTCGATATTGGCGGGGTTTTCAAACTGTTGCGGCATCCACGAGCCCGGGGTCTGAGAGACCAGTTCCAACGCACGTTCAATCGCGCCCTTCATGCCCTTTTCGCGTGGGGTCAGGTCGAAGCTGGCACCATAAGCCAGCATGAGGCGACGGCGTTCGAGCGACATCGACTCCGGCATGACGAGGATGAGCTTATAACCCTTGACCGCAGCGACCATCGCAAGCCCAACGCCCGTATTGCCGGATGTAGGCTCAATGATTGTGCCACCGGGTTTCAGGCTACCATCTTTTTCAGCCGCTTCCACCATGGCAAGGCCAATGCGATCCTTGATCGATCCACCAGGGTTCGACCGTTCGGATTTGATCCAGACCTCAGCATTTGGGAACATGCGCCCCATGCGGATGTGGGGGGTTTTGCCAATGGTTTCGAGGATCGATTGTGCTTTCATGGACTTTTTCCTCTATATTGCGGTTCGAAACTGCGGGCGTTTTTAAGCTCTGGAAATAGCCGCGCCCACAATGCTGTAATCAATATGGCACCAGCGCCGCCGAATACAACTGCGCCGACAGGACCAAGTGCTGCCGCAGCCAATCCAGACTGCAATTCGCCCAGTTCATTGGAGGCAGAAATGGCGAGGCCCGATACCGAGCTTACACGTCCGCGCATTTCATCAGGGGTGTTTAGCTGCACCAGCGAGGATCGGACATAGACCGACAGCATATCCGATGCGCCAAGAATAACGAGCGAGATCAACGCGACCGCCATGCCAGCGCCCATATTGAGCAAGCCAATGCGCGCGTCGCCGAAAACATGGCTGCCAATTTCACGGCTCAGGCCAAAGCCAATGGTTGCGATGCCAAATACGACCACCGCCCAAAGCATTTTGGCGCCCACATTGTGGCGTAACGGCCGGATCGTGAGAATAAGTGCGACGACCGAAGCGCCGACGGCTGGCGCGGCGCGTAACTGACCAAGACCGTCCGGTCCCACCATCAGGATATCGCGCGCATAGACAGGCAACATTGCAGTCGCGCCGGCGAGGAGCACGGCAAATAGGTCAAGGGTGATTGCACCCAGTAAGAAACGCTCCGACCATGTATAACGCAGACCATCAATCATTTGCCGAATGGGATGGATCTTTCGCTCCATGGGTGGTGGGTAGACTGGCTTCACAAAGCTCAGGCTAATCGTCGCGAGCAGCATCAATCCTGCGGACACCCAATAGGGCAGGGACGCACTCTCTGCGAACATCAATCCGCCAGCTGCTGGACCAAAGACGGATCCGACTTGCCACGCAATAGAGCTTAAGGCGATGGCGCGTGGCAGCGACGCAGGCGGAACAATGTTCGGCGCAATTGCCGACATGGACGGCCCGACAAATACCCGTGCGACGCCGTGTAGGGCTGCAAACAGGAATAGAAGGGGCAGGGTCAACTCATCAGTATATGTGAACCAGCCAAGCGCCAGCGCGACCATCATGTCGATGCTGTTGGCAAGCCGCGCGACTGTCCGTCGTTCCCACCGGTCAGCGGCCCAACCCGCAACGGGGGTCAACAACGCAAGCGGCACGAATTGAACGAGGCCAAGTAATCCAAGTTGCAGAGAAGCTTCGCGAATAGACATGCCATAGTCACTGCGCGCGATATCATAGGCTTGATACCCGATGACGACGACCATGCCCATGGTTGCAAGCACCGCCATAAACCGCGCGAGCCAGTAAAAACGGAAGTCAGCGATGCTGAGCGGATGGATGCTGGAGGCAGTATCAGACATGATGCAATCGCCTATCGGCTGCCGATGCCCAAGGCAATGAAGAGATTTTTGCGGGCAACCCAAGCTGCCATTTCTTGGCGCCGGTCATTATCCAGCATCTTCGGGCATGCCGTGATAGTCATTTATGGTTTCGAAAATGGTGGTCAGTGCGGCCCGCTCCTCATCTGATATTTCGGGCCGCCAGACTTCGAATAGCAATATGACGCGCGTATCTGTACTTTTATTCCAAGCCTCATGTTCGAAGCTGTCATCGAAAATGAGCGCTTCGCCTGAGCGCCATGCGCGCGTTTCGTTACCAACGCGAATGGCGCAGTCATCGGGAACGATAAGCGGGATATGGCAAATCAACCGTGTGTTCAAAAGCCCATGGTGCGGTTGGATATGCGTGCCAGGTTTAAGCAATGACCATAATGCGATGGGCGAGCGTTTATCGATGCGTGGCATCGGCGCCAGTTGCAGTGCAGCCATTGTAGCTGGGCAACGTAAGGCATTGGCTTCAACCTTTTCGCCATTGCGCCAGAAATAAAACGCGCCCCAGCTTGTATCGTTGATGAGCGGGTTTGCCGGTCGCGGCCGGTCACCGCTTGCCTCAACATAAGGTGCGAAGTCTTGCCCATCGGCCATTACCGAGCGCAATTCCTCTTGCATCGCAGGCACCGCACTCTCGACGTCGGCGATCCATGGAAATTCCGAGCGCTCGTAAAATTGCCGCTGCGGCAGTCCTGGAAAATAAAAGCTTGATGGTTGCTGCAAATAAAGCTGCTTTTTGCCGAGCAGCATATCGACTGCTGTGCCAACGCGCCCGTCGCGATGTAAGCCAGCTTGCTTAAGTCCGTCGACGAGATGCTGTTCGAATTTGACCTGGACTTGCCCGATGAAGTCGCGCGCGCGGTTCAACATCGGGTGCAAGGACGCCGGAACATCTGCCATTGCTGCTGCTTGGTTCAGCGCCGCCTGAAAGAATGCGTTTGCTGCCCGGTCGTCGCCCGAGCGTGCTTTTAATTCACCTGACAAGATCAAAGCAGGCAAATGGCGTGGGTCGATTTCTAACTGGCGCTGTAACGCGGCTTCTTCGGCCTCAGTGTCACCCGCCATGTTGCACGCTTGCGCCATCATGAGCCATGGGATTTGGGCGTCGGGCAATTCTGAAAGTAAGCGCATCGCGGTAGCGGAGTCGCGTCGGCCAAGCGCTGCTCTTGCATCCGATATGATTTGTGAAGCCCCCGCAGTCATAGCTTTCCATAACCGCAAAGCATTGCGCTTTACCAGAGCGGATACGTCAGATGGGCAAGAGCTATTCGGTCGTTAAGGAGCCGCCGGGCGATGTTAGCGTCAATAACCCCCCATTGGCAAAGCCGGATTAATGACGAAGGTTTCTTCATCCTGCGATCGCGGTTCTTCACCATTGAGAAATGCCATTAGGTCCGAAATCAAGCGGTCCCGATCAGTCTCGAACAATCCATGTGGAGATCCAGCATATTCAACTAGCCGCACATCGCTAATCATCGCCGCTGCCATCCGCGCGGTCGGGTCAATTGGCACCGTGGTGTCGCTCGTGCCGTGAATGATTAAGGTCGGGACATTAAACGCGGGCAAGTCCGGCCTGAAGTCCGTCGATGAAAACGCCTCTGCAGCCTTCAATGTCG
>JBKBTH010000012.1:14896-16135 GCA_046290915.1 Sphingorhabdus sp. | reverse complement strand
CTTATGGCCTATCGGGCGGAGGTGAAGGACAGAATAATTCACGAGATAGACGTTCCGTCGAACGGCCTATTCGTGCCGCCAACCGTCATCCTGTTGGATAGCCTAGACGACCTGAACCGTGAATATTTCGGCCCATTGGTGCATGTCGCAACATGGAAAGCTGGTGACCTTGAGGAAACAGTCGCGCGGGTGAATGCGAAAGGCTTTGGCCTCACCATGGGGCTTCACAGCCGGATTGCGGGCAGTAGTGCGTTAGTTGAAAACTTTGCCCGTGTTGGCAATCTGTACATTAACCGGTCGATGATCGGTGCAGTGGTGGGCAGCCAGCCCTTTGGCGGCGAGGGCTTATCAGGTACGGGGCCGAAAGCAGGTGGGCCGCATTATCTCTATCGCTTCTGCGCTGAACGGACGACATCTACGGATACGACCAGCGCGGGCGGCAATGCATCATTGCTATCGCTTGAGGACGATAGCTGATTTCAAACCTCAGTGAATGGTTCCCAAAGTCGTGTGCATGCTCAGCATGAGGATGAGCCGTTCGATCTGGCGCCAACGGCAATAATGCAGATGGTTGCCAATGTTACGGCTCTTTATCGCGCGTTCCGCTGCCTCGATGCCAGCTTCAGGACCGAAGTTGTCCATCAATGTCTCGGCTTCAACAACATCTCGCGGTTCGACGTAAAGCGACAGATACATACAGGCAGAGGCTTTCCATTATACTTTTAGGTGGCAGACAGGCCCGGGTGGGTTGGCCTGTCTGCAAGGTCGTTTTACAATTTACGTGTCGCATTTCCGTCAAAGCAATTGGTTAACGGAAATTAAGCATAAACATCGGGCTTGCTAGGCTGCTGCTGTTGGTGGCAAAGGAACCGTATGTCTGAAACACAAAACAATCAGCCCCGCCTTGCTGGCGGCATTTTCGTCGCTCTTGGTCTATTGATCGGCGCCATTTTTGGCATAGCATTGGATCAGCCGTCGGCCGGATTAGTTATCGGTATGGGCATCGGCAGTATAATCGCCGTCGGCGTCTGGTTGTTTGATCGTAAACGAAGCCAATAAGGGTCAGAATAATGTGGAAGCACGTTCGCAACATTACGTTGATATTCATCGCGTTGGCGCTTGCTGGCGTCTGGTACATCACCCGGCCTGACGTCGCGCAATTGCCGTTGGATGCGGTGACCGGGCCTACGCCCAAAATCACTGAAGGCCGCGAACAGATTTTCCCGACGATTAAGGTTG
>JBKBTH010000012.1:0-14886 GCA_046290915.1 Sphingorhabdus sp. | reverse complement strand
CTGCGCCCGGTCTGGTTGTCGAACGCTTCGCAGAAAGTCTCGACCATCCCCGCAACATGTATGTCCTGCCCAATGGAGACGTTCTGGTTGCCGAGACCAATTCTCCGCCACGCGAATCCGGCGGTATTGAGGGGCTGGTCATGAAATGGCTGATGGGTAAGGCGGGCGCGGGCGTGCCGTCGGCTAACCGGATCACCTTGCTGCGTGATGCGAACGGTGATGGTAAAGCTGAGTTGAAAACGCCGTTTTTGACAGGCCTGAATTCTCCTTTCGGCATGGTGCTGATTGGTGACACGTTGTATGTCGCCAACACAAATGGATTGATGGCCTTTCCTTATACGACCGGCGACACCCAGATTACGGCGAAGGGTAAAGAGCTTACGAAGTTCAATGCAAAGGCGCCAAACAACCATTGGACGCGCAACCTTGCGGCATCGCCCGATGGTAAGAAGATTTACATATCGGTCGGCTCAAACAGCAACATTGCTGAAAACGGGATAGAATCCGAAAATGGCCGCGCGATGGTGTTCGAATATGACATCGCCAAGGACAAGAAAATTCCTTACGCGATCGGCCTGCGTAACCCGGTTGGTCTCGATTGGGATAAAAGTGGACGCCTTTGGACGGTCGTCAACGAACGCGACATGCTTGGTTCGGACCTGGTGCCGGATTATCTCGCCCTTGTTGAATTTGGTGCCGATTATGGTTGGCCACAGCATTATTGGGGTGGTTTTACCGATCACCGCGTTTCGCCACCAAAGCCGGAAAAACGGGAATATGAACGCCGCCCTGATTACGCCTTGGGTGCGCATACCGCCCCCTTGGGCCTTGCCTTTGGTTATGCCGGCAAATTGGGTGCAGGACTTACCGATGGCGCATTTGTTGCGCGCCACGGATCTTGGAACCGCAAACCTGCATCTGGTTATGATGTAATCTTCGTGCCGTTTCCAAAAGGAGAGCCTGTAGGAAAGCCAGTGAATGTTTTGACTGGGTTCCTGGATAAAGACGGCAATGCGCAAGGACGGCCTACGATGCTCGTCATCGCAAAGGACGGTTCGCTTTTGGTCAGCGACGATGTAGGCAATATTGTTTGGCGGGTTCGGACGAAAAGCTAAAGGCGTCGGCCCGCACGGCCTGCAAGTTCTACTGTGTAATGCCACGCAATGCGACCTGATCGGCCGCCACGGCCTTGTGCAAAGCTCAGTGCGTCTGCCTCGTCCCAGTCGAGGTCGAAATGCGCGGCATAGCTGCCAACCATTTTCAGATAGGCATCCTGATCAGGATATTGGAATCCGAGCTTAAGGCCAAACCGGTCCGCCAACGCTAGGCTGTCGTCGACCGCATCGCGGCCTCCATTATCTGGTTCAGCTCCATTTTCTCTTTCGACGATGTTCCTGCGATTGGATGTGACGCACAGGCGGACGTTATTCGGGCGGGCTTCAACGCCACCTTCTAACAGCGACCGCAACAGCCGCGCGCTCTGGTCATTTGGCTCGAAAGAAATGTCGTCTACAAACAATAAATATCTGCGGCCTGACGCAGCAAGCTCGTCAAATAACGCGGGCAGGCTGGTCACTTGGTTTGCCGCTGCCTCGACCAGCGCAATGAAGAAGCCTTCTTCTTGCAACGCGGCGACCACCGATTTGACCAGTGCAGATTTTCCCATGCCCCGCGCGCCCCACAAAAGGACATCATGCGCTGCGGCGCCCGAAGCGTGACGCCGGCTATTCTCGATCAGATCCGCTTTCTGCCGGTCGATCCCAACGATAAGCTCAAGTGGTAGCGGCTTAAAATCGTGCACCGCGGCCAACGCCGTACCATTCCAGTGATAGGCCGGGTAGGAAGATAGATCGGTTGGTGGCGCTGGCGGCGGTGATAGCCGCTCCAGCGCCTCGGCAATGCGTTTAAGCGTTTGGTCGTTCAAGCCGCCAAGTCCTCTGCATCCAGTGCATAGAGCAAGTATGCACCGGACATTGCGCTACCCTTATAAGCAATCGCTTCGGGAACCATAACCTCCAGATAGTAACGGCAGGCGACAATCTTGGCCTTGAGGAAAGCGCTCGTATCTCCGGCGGCGATTTCGGTTTGTGCGGCGCGCAATTGCTTCAGCATCAACCATCCGGCAGTCACTACCGACATCATGTTGGTGTAGGCGTAACTGCCAGCGAGACGGTCATCCACACTGGCGGCCAACATATATTCAGTCACTTCAGCGCAAGCTGCGCTCAATCCAGACAGGCCGGGCTGGTCCGCCGCGTCTCGCGAAATGGCCGCAAGATGGTTTCGAATAACATCACCGCCTTGCATCGCGAGTTTACGCCCGACGAGGTCGGCAGCCTGAATGCCGTTGGTCCCTTCATAAATGGCCGCAATGCGGATATCGCGGTAAAACTGGGCCGCGCCAGTTTCCTCTACAAAGCCCATCCCGCCATGGACCTGAATGCCTAGCGAGGCGATTTCGCTGCCTAGATCCGTGCCATAGGTCTTGGCAAGCGGCGTCAGCAGATCAACCATGTCCTGAGCACCGGGTTCGCCCAGCGTTGCGCGGTCGACATAGCCAGAAGCCAAATAAAGCAACGCTCGTATCGCCTGCGTGCCCGCTTTCATGCGAAGCAGCATCCGGCGTACATCAGGATGTTCGACAATCGCCACAGATTCGCGCGATGGTCCGCTTGCTTTGGCAGATTGAACACGTTCACGTGCAAACCAGATGGCTTTCTGTGTGGCGGCCTCGGCAATTTGAACGCCTTGCAATCCAACGTTGAGCCGCGCGTTGTTCATCATCGTGAACATCGCCCGCATGCCGCCAAATTCAGGGCCGATCAGCTCGCCAATGCATTCACCTTCTTCACCGAAAGCGAGAACACAGGTTGGGGACGCATTAATGCCCATCTTATGTTCAATCGATACAACCTTGATATCATTCGCTTTGCTGATGCTGCCGTCCTCGGCAACCTGATATTTTGGGACCAGAAACAGCGAGATGCCCTTGGTACCAGCAGGGCCATCCGGCGTGCGTGCCAACACAAGATGGACGATGTTTTCCGCCATATCATGGTCACCAAAGCTGATGTAAATTTTGGTACCCTTGATGTGGTAGGTGCCATCGCCGCGTGGTGTCGCGGTCGATTTCAGCGCGCCGACATCGGAACCGGCCTGTGGCTCAGTCAGGTTCATCGTGCCTGACCATTCACCAGTCGATAGCTTTGGCAGAAACAATTGTTTTTGCCGGTCAGAGCCATGATGGTTGATCGCTTCGATCGCGCCGACGGACAGGATCGGGCACAAGGCAAAGGCCATGTTCGCTGCCCCCAGTGAATCCAGCGCGACGGTTGCCATCGAAAATGGCAGCCCTTGGCCTCCAAATGCCGACGGTGCGTTGATTGAACCCCAGCCATTGTCGACATAGGCTTTGTATGCCGCCACAAAGCCGTCGGGCATGACAACCTTGCCATTTTTCAAACGCGCACCAACGGTGTCGCCGATCCGGTTAAGTGGCGCAAATTCGCCCTCGGCAAATGCGCCAATGCCTTCAACAATTGCTTGCACCATATCGGGCGTCGCATCGGCGAAGCGTTCATGTTGCGACAAGGCATCGATATCTACGATATGCTTTAGGACAAACGCTTGTTCAGTGATGGGAGCGGAAAAGGCCATGATTGTTAAAAAATCCTGTTAAATCGTGTCGACGAAGGCCTATAGCCGCGAATGATGTTTGGCTCAAATACCTTGGGGAATGGCTGGGTCCTGCCCGCTGATGATGCTTCAATAACCGCAGCGATGGAGCTTTTGCGTTCCGGCCAGATCGTGGCGATTCCCACTGAAACCGTATATGGGTTGGCAGCGGACGCCAGCAATGCTGACGCGGTCGCCAAGATTTACGCGGCAAAGGGGCGTCCGGACTTCAACCCGCTGATTGTGCATGTTGCCGACAAATCTGCCGCTGAAAAGTTGGCTGAATTTAGTCCGATGGCAGACCAGTTGGCGCAGGCATTTTGGCCTGGTCCGCTCACCCTTGTATTACCCCTGCGCCCGGATGCGCATATCGCTGGTGCCGTCACTGCGGGCTTGCCAACAATAGCATTACGGTGCCCCGCCCATCCGGTCATGCAAGCAGTGCTTAAGAAAACCGGCCTCAACATCGCCGCACCGTCCGCCAATAAAAGCGGGGGCATTAGCCCGACCCGCGCGGAGCATGTGCTCGCGGGGCTTGGTGGAACGGTTCCCATGATCCTAGATGGAGGCCCTTGTTCTGCAGGACTTGAATCCACCATCGTGGCCGTGCGCCACAATGGTTGGCAGATTTTGAGACCGGGACCAGTCACCTCTGCGGAGATTGAAGCGGTTCTGGGAACCGGTCCATTAGCAGCAACGGACAATAGCATTGAGGCCCCTGGTCAATTAGCGAGCCATTATGCGCCAACAAAGGCTGTGCGATTGGGCGCAATCCGACCAGAGCAGGGCGAGTGGCACATTGGGTTTGGGGCCATCGAGGGCGATGACAATTTGTCGAAGACCGCCGACCTGACGCAGGCCGCCGCAAATCTGTTTGATGCCCTGCATAAGGCGGATGCCAGCGCCGCATTATCGATCGCGGTTGCCCCAATTCCGGACGAAGGCATTGGCGTGGCGATTAACGACCGCCTGAAGCGGGCAGCGGTCCGGTGAAGTTTGCTGCTGGCATCTTGTTGGTGGCGGCATTGATAACCCCAAGTTATGCTGCTGCACGCGCAGATTTGGAGGATTACCAAGCGCTTGCCCGACAAGATCTCCGGCTGGCCACGATCGGCTATCGGCTTGCCCAAGCAAATGCATCATTTTGTGATCGCAAAATGCAAAACCCCGGCTGGATATTGCATGACGAGGCGCAATATCCCGACAAAGGTCTGGCAAAGACAGCTTTCGTGTTTCGTTCACCGGTAGCGATATCATCGGCCGTGGTAGGCGGAGAAGCTGCGCGATTGGGACTGCGGGCAGGTGATGGGATTGCTGCCGTCGACGGCATCAACGTGACGGCTCCAGACTTTGTGAAGATGGAGCGAGCAACCGCGCGTGTTGAGAAAATACAAACCATTCTTAACGATGCCTTCGCCAAATCCGGGGTGGCGGTCGTGTCTATTGTGACTGCCACCGGGCCAAAAGACGTGAAGCTTCAACCGGCGGCGATTTGTACGTCGCAATTTTGGGTGGATACCAAGTCCAAACTTGATGCCGGTGCAGATGGGGTTTCCGTGCGGGTTACGGAAGGGCTGATGACCTTTACTGCTGCGGAAGATGCAGAACTGGCCGCTGTGGTCGCGCATGAAATGTCCCATAATTTGCTGGGGCACCGTGACAGGCTGGCGGCGACGGGGAGGAGCAACAAGCAAGTTCTCGCCACGGAAATGGAAGCGGACCGCCTTTCGGTATGGCTAATGAAGAACGCCGGATATGATCCCGCTGCAGCCCTGCGTTTCATTGAGCGTTACGGCCGCAAAACAGGCCTTGGCATTTTCTCGGACGGAACCCATTTGCGTTGGCGCAACAGGCAAAAGCTTATGCAGGCGGAAATTGCGGGCATGATGCAAACAGAAGGGCGCGACGGGCTTCTTTCACCGCCGCTGTTGCGCGCTTCGAACTAGAAAAATCAGTTGCATATCAGGATGCTATTTCATCCATGCGCGCTTTCCCCTATCAGATGATTGAGAGCAGTGCAGGGGAGGGCTAATTGCCTACATCGAAGAGATTCTTGATTGGGCTTTTGCCGATTTTTGCCCTTGCCGGTTGCGGTGAGAAATCTGACAACCAAAAGGCGGCAGTTGAAACGGCGCAGGTTGTACGCGTGTTCACGGTGGAAAAGGAAAACCTTCAACGCGAAATTAGCGCGGTTGGCACGGTGCGGTATCGGCGGGAAACACCGCTTGGCTTCACCACCCCCGGAAAGGTGGCGGTTGTACGCTTTGAAGAAGGCGACTTTGTAAAGCGCGGGGCGTTATTGTCAGCGCTCGATTCCACCAATGTAGGAGCTGACGTAAGTGTGTCCGTCGCGGAACGAGACCGCGCACGCGCCGAGTTTGAACGCGTGCGTTCGCTTTATGCAGATGGCTGGATAACCAAAGCCCGTTTTGAGGCTGCTGAAGCTGCGGTAAAGGCCGCTGATGCGCGTGTCCGGCAGGCAGGCTTCGCGAGCAGCACGGCGCAGCTTTATGCACCGTCAAGCGGTGTCGTTCTGCAACGCAATGTTCAACCGGGGCAAGTCATCGCCGCAGGTACGCCAGCGCTCATTCTGGGCGAGGCAGATGATGGTTTTGTCTTTCGCGTACCCATTGTTGACCGTGAGGCATCAAAACTACGCGTCGGTATGGCGGCTGACATCATGATTGAGTCAGCAGGCGATGCCCCCGTGTCGGCCACAATTTCCGAAATCGATGGACGCGCCAATGAGGCGACGGGCGCTTTCACTGTGCAATTCCGGCTCTCAACCCGCTCAAGCTTGCGTTCGGGCCAAATTGGTACGGCAAAGATAAAGCTGCCAGCATTGGAAGGCGGAGACCTATTACAAATACCGGCAAGCGCGCTGTTCGGCGTACGCACCGGAGAAGGCCTGGTTTATGTGGTGGGAACCAACAATCGCGTAGAAACGCGCAACGTGGCGATTGAACGTGTGTCGGACAAATTCGTCACTGTGTCCGGCGGCATAAAGCCAGGTGACAAAATCGTAACTTCTGGGTTGGAAAAACTGCGAACAGGATCGTCTGTCCGCATTATTGCGATACAGCCCTAGAACATGCATATCGCCGAAATTGCCATTCGCCGCTGGCAACTGACACTCGTGCTTTTTGCGCTGCTGTGCGCTCTTGGCTTCTCCGCATTCCAACAAGTGCCGCGCGCTGTCGATCCGCATTTTTCGATGCCAGTTGTCTCTATCGTTGCGTCACAGCCCGGCGCAGATGCCGCGGAAGTTGAGCAGACGATTACCAAACCAATCGAAGAGTTGGTTCAGGGTTTAGAAGACGTCCAGAGCGTAAATTCGACAAGCAGCGACGGCAACGCGCTCATTCGGGCAGAATTTGACTGGTCGGGCGATCCTGATCAATACTTCAATGACACCGTTCGTGAAGTCACGGCGATCCGCAGCCAGCTTCCCGCCGATCTACAGCGACTGCAGTTCGAGAAAGTTCGAACAACGAACACCTCCATTCTGCAAATCGCTTTACTCAGCGACACCGCCAGCTGGTACCGCATGGAAAAATATGCGCGAGACGTCAGCGAGGCACTTGGGCGCTACAAGGAGGTTCGTCAGGCGGATATCTACGGACTGCCGCAGCCCGAGATTAGCGTTGCGATCAACTCGGGACGTTTGGCCGAATTACGCATTCCGGCAAGCGTTGTCGTGGATGCAATACGTCTTGCAGGCGCCGATGTGCCGGCAGGTGCAGTTACCAGCGGTGCGCGTAGGTTTAATATTGAAGCAGGGGGCGCGTTTCGCGACCTTGACCGAATCCGCAATTTACCCGTCCGGACCAACGATGGAACGTTGCTGCGCGTCGGCGACGTTGCAGACATTAAAATGGGATCGGCTGAACAGCGCGTAAAAGTAAGCCACAACGGCCAACGCGCAATATTCATCACGGCGAACCAAAAACAAGGCACGGATGCGACCAAGCTGCGCAACCGGTTAATGCAAGAGCTTGAGGTCCAGAAAAAGCTATTGCCGCCTGACATTACGGCAGTTGTTCAGTTTGATCAGAGCCGTGATATCCGCAAGCGCTTGCGCGAACTTGCGCGCGACTTCGCTCTAGCTCTGTTTTTGGTGCTCATCACACTACTACCGCTGGGTTGGCGCGCTTCGGTGATCGTGATGATTTCGATTCCCTTGTCGGTTGCCTCGGGACTGCTCGCGATTTCAGCTTATGGGTTTAACCTCAGCCAACTTGTTGTTGCGGGCTTTATTCTGACGCTGGGTTTGCTGGTCGACGACTCAATCGTCGTGGTCGAAAACATCGCCCGACATTTGCGGATGGGCAAAAGCCGGAACGAAGCAGCTATTGATGGCACCAAAGAAATCACCATGGCGGTTTTGGGCTCCACTGGTGTTTTGGTGTTCGCATTCCTTCCGCTTTTCTTCCTGCCCGAGGGTGCGGGGAAATTCACACAATCCTTCATCGGCACCATCGTTGCGACCATTACCGCCTCGATGATCGTATCGCTCACCATTGTTCCATTTCTCGCCAGCCGTATCCTGAAGCGTGAAGAGCATGAGGGCGGCAACCCGATCCTTCAGTGGCTGATGCTGAAGATCGACAGATTTTACCATCCTCTGCTGCATTGGGCGCTGGATCGGCCACGGCGTTCGGTGTGGGGCGCCCTTGCGGTTACGTGCGCAGCATTTCTTCTCATCCCGTTGCTGGGCTTCAGCCTGTTTCCAAATGCGGACACGTCCTATTTCCGTGTCACCGTGGAGTCCGAACAAGGCGCCAGTATCGCAGAGACCGGCCGTATCGTTCGGCAGGTATCGGAGATTTTGAAGACTGAGCCCGCAATTAAAGTTCGCGCGGAAAATGTCGGAGCGTATAATCCGCCCGTTTTCTACAATGTTTTCCAGCGCGGAGAAAACCCAACGCATGGCGAAGTATTGGCGATCATGGATGATTGGGAAGGCTCCAAGTCACGGGCGATGGTTGACCGTCTGCGCAAGAAATTCGACGAGATTTCGGGTGCGCGGATCAAGCTGGTGCTGTTTCAAAATGGCGCTCCGTTAAATGCACCCATCGAGTTTCGCGTTTACGGACCCGACCAAGACGAGCTTCGACGCATTGCAGCCAAAATGGAGCTGGCTTTGCGCCAGACCCCCGGTGCCAGAGACGTCAACAATCCTGTGGCTTTTGACCGCATTGATCTGGACGTGCGGGTGAACGACGCAAAGGCGGCTTTGCTGGACGTGCCCGCAGGCGCCGCGCGCCGCGCGATCAGACTTGCCATTAGCGGTGAACGGGCAGGCACATTCAGGGATGCTGAAGGCGACAGCTACCCCATTATTGTGCGGCATCCGCTTACCGATACGCAGCCGATATCGGCCTTGGAATCGATTTACGTGTCCAACCGAAGCGGGCAGGCGGTTCCGCTAGCGGAGATTTCCAATCCGACCCTGGAATCAACACCCGCTGCCATTTATCGGTATAATCTGCAGCGCAACGTTAGCGTAACCGCGCAGGTGTCCGATGGCGCGATCATTTCAAAGGTCAACCTAGACGCGCAAGAGAAGATGGACGGCATAGCGCTTAAGCCGGGATATAATATCGCGGTTGGTGGTGAAGCAGAAAAGATCAACGAAACATTTGCCGGCTTTGGCCCAGTCGTCATGGTCGCCTTGTTTAGCATTTTCGCCATTTTGGTCGCCGAATTTGGCAGGTTTAAAGAGGCGCTGGTTGTTGCCGGTGTCATTCCGTTGGGCACATTCGGTGGCCTTATCGCGCTCATCATTACAGGCAACAATCTATCATTTTTGGCGGTCATTGGCTTTATCGCGCTGATTGGAATCGAGATTAAAAATTCAATCCTGCTTGTGGATTTCACCAGCCAGTTGCGCGCTAGTGGCTACGCCCTACGCGAAGCCATTGAAAAGGCTGGAGAGGTTCGTTTCCTGCCGGTGTTGCTGACTTCGGTTACGGCCATTGGCGGCTTGATGCCACTCGCGCTGTTTGGGGGCAGTCTGTACGGACCGCTGGCAATCGTATTGATCGGGGGGTTGATTTCTTCGACTTTGCTATCACGTATTGTGACACCAGCCATGTATCTTCTGGTTGTACGCGGCGATGTCGCGAAGGCACCGGACACCATTCAAATTCAAGGATAAGCACATGTCACATGATGATGCGATTTTCGCCGGAGGTTGTTTCTGGTGTACCGAAGCTGTTTTTGGCCAGTTGACTGGCGTAAGCAGCGTTCAAAGCGGATATATTGGCGGGAATACGGTCGACCCAACCTATAAAGAGGTGTGTGGCGGTAACACCGGGCATGCAGAAGCTATCCGCATAGCGTTTGATGCTGAAGTCATCAGCTATGCCGATTTGCTTGAGATATTTTTTGCAACGCACGATCCGACGCAACTGAATCGTCAGGGCAATGATGTCGGCACCCAATATCGTTCGGCCATTTTTCCGCTGAGCGATGATCAACGTGCTGCCGCTGAAGAAGGTATAACGAAAGCCGCTGCGGACTGGCCAGCGCCAATCGTCACGACAATTGAAGGCCCTGCGATTTGGTATCCTGCGGAAGATTACCATCAGGAATATTGGGAAGGCGAAGGTCAACGCAATCCTTATTGCCTTGCTGTCATTCCGCCGAAGCTTGCCAAGCTGAAAAAGGGATTTGCCGAACGGCTCACCGACTTAGCGTAGACAATAGCAATCCGCGCGCTAAGCATAAGCTATGACACATAAACCCGTTCGAAAAGCCGTGTTCCCTGTCGCTGGTCTTGGCACCCGCTTTTTGCCTGCGACAAAGGCTATTCCGAAAGAAATGCTGCCGATCGTCGACAGTCCGCTTATTCAATATGCTGTCGATGAGGCACGTGAAGCGGGTATCGAGCAGATGATATTTGTTACGGGTCGCGGCAAAAGTGCGATTGAAGACCATTTCGATATCGCCTTCGAACTTGAGCACACAATGGCGGCGCGGGATAAAGACATATCGGTTCTGGCGAGTTCGCGCCTGGCGCCAGGGAATTGCGTTTATGTGCGTCAGCAGGAGCCGTTGGGGCTTGGGCATGCAATCTGGTGCGCGCGCGACATCATTGGCGATGAACCCTTCGCCATATTCCTTCCCGATGAATTTATGCACGGATCGCCTGGATGCATGAAACAGATGGTCGATGCCTATCAGAACATCGGCGGCAACGTTATCAGTGTGCTCGAAGTACCCCGGCACGCGGTATCAAGCTATGGCGTGATTGCACCGGGCGAGGCACGTGGGGCGATTACTGAGGTGCTTGGTCTTGTTGAAAAGCCGAAGGTCGAGGATGCGCCGTCGAACCTGATTGTTTCGGGTCGCTACATCCTTCAGTCCGAGGTGATGCATATTTTGGAAGTTCAGGAAAAAGGTGCTGGCGGCGAGATCCAGTTGACTGATGCCATGGCACAGATGCTGGGCAAGCAGCCATTCCATGCAGTGACATTTGACGGAAACCGCTATGACTGCGGATCGAAAGTGGGTTATATCGAAGCGAATTTGGCGGTAGCGCTGCAAAGACCGGATATGGCGGATGAAGTTCGTGCCATTGCGGTCAATTTATTGAAATAAGACAGTGGCGCGGAATATTGGGGGATTTGAGATGCGATTGATTGTTTCAGCTTTGCTGTTCGTGCTCCTTCAAGGATGTGTCGCCTCTTTGGTAAAAGACGTCGTCACTGCGCCGGTCAAGATTGTATCCAAGACTGCGGATGTTTTGACCACCAGCCAGTCTGAATCTGACGAAAAACGCGGCCGAGAGCTGCGCAAGCGTGAGGAAGCATTGGGCAAGCTCGCCCGTCAACGGGATAAGGCCCGCGAGCGTTGCGATGACGGTAATAAAGACGCCTGCGAAAAAGCAGCGGACTTGAATGACCAGATTGAACAGGAACAGGATCGCCCACTTTAAGCGTGGTTGTCTGCCAACCGGCAATGGCTGTCGACAAACGACTGAATTGACTTAAGTTTCTGTATCTCGTCGATACTTAACCCCTTTGGTCGAACGCAACTTTCGCTCCCAACCTGCTGACTGTTAAGGCGCCCGCATAAATCTATGGGACACAAACCCACGGGTCTGGTGGAGGGTAAATGCACGTTTTTGAAATACGTTTGGCACTGTTGACGACGGCTATGGCTGTAATGACTTTACCGTCGCAAGCTGTTGCCAATGATAACAGCGCAAATGCTGACGCCCCTTCAGTGCGGGCCGGCAGTCGCCAGTTTACACCCGATTTTTTTGCCACCTACGCTCCGGTTACCGCGCTGGATATGGTGAAACGCATCCCTGGATTTTCCATTAATGAAGGCGAAGAGCGTCGTGGGTTTGGCGAAAATGCGGGCAATGTTTTGATTGATGGAGACCGGCCATCCACAAAGTCCGATGATATTTTTACGACGTTGTCGCGCATCCCGGCAAGTCAGGTTGAATATATTGAGCTGTCTGAGCAGGCCGGCGCTGACACAGAAACCCAGGGGCAGGGACAAGTCGTCAATATTGTCCGTAAGCGGACTGCAAAGGTCAACGGCACGTACGAAGGGACGATCGTCGCAGGTACCCGCTACGGGTTTCAGCCGTCGGTCAATGCATCTGCGACGCTGCGGCGTGGGGACACCAGCTATGAGTTGAATGTGTCGTCCTATTCCGAGCGCGTATACGGATTTGGCCCTGAAGATTTTAAGACCGGCTCGGCTGCATTGGTTGAGCGGCGATTTTACACTGGCAAAGGTGGATATGATCAAGCTGCCCTAGGTGGCGCCATCAAAACCAAGTTGGGCGACAGCAAGGTAAACCTCAATGGCCAAGTACGTTGGAGCGACGGCTTTGACATTCGGGAGGCTGACTATTTCAACAGTTCCGGTGTGGACACTGGCGACGAGCTTTTGCTGCGCGGTGGGCCAGTAAACGACATAAATTATGAAGTTGGCGGTGATATCGAATTTTCCGTTTTACCCAGGACGAATACCAAGATCGTTGCGCTCTATCGATCAGGTCAGGAAAGCAACGACAGCAGCATTGAGATCGCCCGGGTGGGGCAACCGGTGACGTTGTTTGAAACGCGCAGCCGTAACAAACCCACAGAGGCTGTTGTGCGCATCCAAAACGACTGGAGCGGGTTAGGCAAGCACGCCGTCCAATTTGGCGCTGAGGTGGCTTATAACCGCCTTGATGCACGTTTCAGCGTGGCCAACTCGGTCGCCGGTGCGGTTACCAGCTTTCCTGCATCCGATGTCCTTGTTCAAGAAACGCGATTTGAGCCATTTGTCAGTGACGTCTGGACGCTTGGTCCTTCTTGGAAAGTCGAGGCAGGCGCCATTGCGGAGTTTTCGAAACTGACCTTGTCCGGTGATAGTACCGCAGAGCGCAGCTTTAAATTTATCAAACCCCGCGCAATCGCGACGTGGACAATCAATCCGCAAACTACATTGGAATTACGTGCTGAACGTCAGGTCGCCCAGTTAGACTTTAACGAATTTGCGACTTCCGTCGATGTGACCGTCGGCAATCAGGTGGACGCTGGCAACGCGGATCTGGTGCCCGAAAAGACAACGACTTTCTCGGGGCTAATCCGTCATAAATTTCTGGAGCGCGGCAGCGTTCAGCTCCGTGGTGAATATCAGTTGGTCAATGACACTCAAGACCTTGTGCCGATTACCATTCGTGACAGTAACGGAAACATCACTGCACAATTTGATGGCACCGGAAACATCGGCAAAAGCAAGCGATGGAATGCCGAATTAGAGGTTACGTTACCGCTGGATTGGCTGACCACGCCACTTGGCTTTGCCGGTATCGAAGCGAAATATGTTGGCCATTACCACGGCAGCAAAGTGACTGATCCCGTCACTGGCCTGAATCGCCGCATGTCCAACCGTCCATTGTGGCACCAGCAATGGGATATCCGTTACGATATAGCCGACCTTGGCCTCGTCTATGGCGCGTCGTTCAGTGTGCAGGAATCAAACTACGCCTATTTCTTCAACGAGATTAGGCGGCAGCGCGAAGGAACGCGGTCCACTGTGTTTGTCGAATATACGAAATTCAGCCTTGGCACACTTCGTTTCCAAGTGACCGACATGGCGGAATTTCACCGTGACCGGTTCATTTATGCCGGAACGCGGGCATCTGGCGGCCTTAATCAGATCGTAAACCGGAAACGCAGCCTTGATCCGCTGCTTCAACTGACACTGTCAGGAAAGTTTTAATTATTCGCTGCGCAGTGCTTCAATTGGCGAAAGGCGCGATGCCCGGATAGCGGGATAACCGCCAAACAATATGCCGATAACTGCGGAAAACGCGACGGACATCAATGCCGTGTCCAACCCAACCGGCGCTGGAAAGTCCGCCACTTGCTGAAAAATAGCTGCGGCGATTATCGCCAATGTCAGGCCGATGGCACCGCCAATGACGCAGAGCACAGCGGCCTCAACCAAGAACTGGTTGCGAATGTCGCTGCGCTTTGCGCCCAATGCCATGCGAAGCCCGATTTCGCGTGTGCGCTCGGTAACGCTGACCAGCATGATGTTCATGATGCCGATACCACCCACAAGCAACGAGATGGATGCAATCGCGACCAAAACTGCCTGAAAGATCTGCGTCACCTGACCGGTTGTTTCGGCAATTTCGGTTGTGGTGCGAACAGTGAAGGGGTTAATCCTGCCTTTGGGCACACGGTAGCGGTCGCGCAACATGCGTTTGATTTCCTGCTGCCCCGCGAGGAGCGCGTCCTCGTCCTCAAAGCCGACGAACAGCAATGTCACGTCGTCGGGGCCTTGCATCGCGGTCGTCTGCAACCGCTGGCGCAGCGTGGTGATGGGCACCACAATCTGGTCGTCATTGTCATTACCCAGATTGCTCCCCTTGCTCTCCAGCAAACCGATAACCTTAAACGGTACGCGGTTAATGCGCACGGTTTCGCCGACCGGGTTTGCGTCCGCAAACAACTTGTCTGCTACTGTCTGTCCGATCACCACAACCCGTGCGGCGGCGCCAACATCGCCATCGGTCAAGAAACGGCCTTCTGATGCGGTGATGTTGGACACGACGCCATATTCGGGTGTCGCACCCGTCGCTTGTGTGGTGGCGCTGCGGCCTGGTGTCACAAGTTGGACGCTGCTTCGGATTTGAGGGGCGACCGCGCTGACGCCCGATACCTGTCGCAAAATTGCCCGACCATCGCG
>JBKBTH010000128.1:0-5754 GCA_046290915.1 Sphingorhabdus sp. | reverse complement strand
CAGTCCCACCTTAAGCGGGGCGATACGAGAGGGAGTAGACATAGGGTATATTTCCTGCCTGAAATGTGCGCATTGGCGCCGCGCTTAAGCGGATTTGCGGTGAATTGCCAGCCCCGGCTTGCTGCGCACGCTGCTATTGCGGAAATCCTGTTAAACCGGCGAAAGCTTCAGTTGCTGAACTGAACATTGGCACGCCACGTCGGGATCCAATCTGTGGATCCGCGGCAGTCGCCCATAAAACTTGCTGCAGTCAGGCGGAACATCTTCCCATCCCACACATAGCTTTCCGATGATCCACAATCACCAAGGCCGCGCGCTTTACTGTAACTGCTCATGGTTTGCGTTGCCGCATCCCACCCTGCGTTGACCAGTATCGGAATTTCACTTTCGTCGCTGAAACCCGTCGCGCCATAATCGAACTGTGCAGGTTCGAACGACCATTTTCCCGAAGCGTTGCGTTGCCCGGTGTAGATTCCGGACGAAAAATTATAGGCCCCAGCGCCGCAATTGAGCAGAACAAGCGCGCGGGGACCTTTTGGCCCATTACCGAGGCTGTAAACGGTGTCTTGGGTCGACCCGAAACGCTCTTGCGCGCACGGGCTTGCTTCGGACAAAGCAACGATCGCGGATGTATCAGGGAGAATATTGTTCGGGACGATCTTAGTCGCGGCAATTGTTGGCAATGATGCGCGGCGGCCCAAATAAGTCCTTTTGCCTATCGCAACGATGGCGCTTTTGGTTCCGGCACGACCTTGCTTGGCATCGATATAGCGCAGCGCGGCAGCGGCACCGGCCAAAGATGTGCTGCCAATTTTTTGACCGCTGTCATCGGTGAGCATGATGTTTTTGCCGCGCGCCATTGTCCGCAGAAGTTTGAGCGCAGTTGCACCGGATATGTTGATGGGTTCTTCGGCTGTGCTGATTGAACCGTCGGCGACCAATCGTCCATCGATCATGACGCGATAACGACCTGGCTTCCCGGACGCTCCGGAAACAGCAACGTTGATTTGGGTGTCCGCACCTCCTTGCCGGGTTACAACGACGGACAACATATCTTCGGAAAACGCCTCATCGGCCAATGCCACGGCCTGACAGGACAATCCATTGTCACAACCGACGGTCCAGTCCTTGAAGATTGGAACCTCACTGGGTTTGACAGCCTGCGCAGAGGCCATCGCCCCAGCGGAAAGAAGCACAGCTACGCTGATCAACGTCTTTTTCATGGCAGGAAGCTAGCGCTTTTGCCTGCCATTCGCTAGGGGCCACAGATTAGTTTTACATGGAGCGGCAAATGCGTGCAGTCGGCGTTATCGGAGCAGGTCAAATGGGTGCGGGCATCGCGCAGGTTAGTGCTGGCGCTGGCTATCATGTCTATTTGTCTGACCTTGATCTGGCCAAGGCCGAAGAAGGCAAGGCTGGCATCGCTAAAGCGCTTGGCCGTCTGGTCGCCAAAGAAAAAATTGCCGCTGATGAGGCGCAGACGTTGTTGTCACGTATCGAGCCAGTCGGCAGCTATGAACCAATGGCCGATGCCGGGCTGATCATTGAAGCTGCAACTGAGCGTGAAGAAATTAAGCGCAAGATATTTGAATCGGTAGGCGCAATCCTTGGCCATCAGGCTGTATTGGCGTCGAACACATCATCCATTCCGATTACGCGGTTGGCGCAGTCATCGCCCGACCCAAAGCGCTTCATTGGCGTGCATTTCTTCAACCCCGTTCCTGTCATGGGCCTGATCGAAGTTATTCGCGGATTGGCGACCACCGATGCGACTGTCGATGTCGTGCGCCAATATGGCGAAGCATTGGGCAAGCAATTGGTGTTTGCCAATGATGCGCCGGGCTTCATCGTTAACCGCGTGCTGATGCCGATGATAAACGAAGCATGTTTCGCATTGGGTGAAGGCGTTGCCACTATCCGCGACATCGACACCGCGTGTCAGCTTGGTCTTAACCACCCCATGGGGCCGCTGACATTGGCGGATTTCATTGGCCTTGATACCTGCCTTGAAATCACCAACGTTCTGTTTCAATCGACAGGCGATCCAAAGTTCCGACCAGCGCCGCTTTTGCAAAAATATGTCGAGGCCGGCTGGTTCGGACGCAAAACGAAGCGCGGTTTTTACGATTATTCGGGTGAGGTGCCAGTACCAACGCGCTGAGGTTCTGCGGCATCGACTTTTGTCGTCAAATTTAACCCGATCGCGCCGACCAGAATCAGCAGGATAAATCCAATTTGGATAGGTTGCAGGCTCTGTTTGAAAAACAGCCAGCCGATGATTGTAATCGCCAGTATCCCCGCCCCGGACCAGATGGCGTAGGTAACACCCACAGGAATGGTCTTCATCGCCACTGCGAGGAAGCCAAAGCAAACCCAGTAACATGCCATTGAACCTATGCCGAGGCCAATGCGGGCAAAGCCGTTAGACGCCTTCAGCAGGCTCGTCCCGGCAATTTCAAAGGCAATGGCGATTGCCAGATAAATCCACGCGTTCATTTCAATCTCCCTTTTTGTCCGTGCCGAAACCGGGCAGTGACCCGCCGCGCATCATCCGCGCTGCAGTCGCGCGTTTCATGAAGTCCCAGACCGACTTGTCGAAGCCCGGATCGGGCGCCCCGTCGCCGGTCCATTGATCCATTTCGTCATACATTTTCATGCTCGATTGCCACATGTCGGGCGTGCTGACCGCAGAAAATGGCTTGAGCAGCTCGAACCACTCATCGACAAAGGCCTGCGCGCGCGCGCTTTCAGGCTCCATTGGTAGCGCCGTCTTGATACGGTCGCCCAAACTTTTCCATTGCGCATCATAGGATTGGGCATCGAAGTCGGCATCGATCAATTGCCATGCCGTGGCCCACTTGGCTTTTTCGTCTGGCGAAAAATAGCGTTCGGTTACGGCCTGCCATGCTTTTGGCTCTTGATTCATCATCCGCTGTCCAGATTCGATGAGCGAACAAAAGGTCTCCGCAGTGATCTGATCGCCGCCATCGAGGCGAGCCATCGCAAAACAGATGACGTGGCGTGCGCTTTCTATCTGCGCGGCCTCCTCATCAAGCATTTTTAGCTGCGCGTTCAACATCGCCGACATATCGACGCTATGCCCCGCAAACAGACGTTGCATTTGCGACAGGCTTAACCCTGCCGATTTCAGGACGGCGATCTGATGAAGCCGCGATAATTCGCGTGCACTGAATATCCGGCGGCCCGAAGCGGTGCGCAATGGTGCGACGAGCCCTTTGGTTTCGTAAAAACGCAACGTGCGGCTCGTCAGGCCAGTGCGGCGGACAACCTCGTTGATGGAAAGCGAATCAGTCATATCGACTGTATGCATCTTGACGCTAGGTCAACTTCAAGCACTATTTGCTTGTGTATGACTTTCCGATCGGTGTGACTGTCACGCAGTGGTCGCGCGGAAGGCCTCTTCGAGATCGGCGATAAGATCATCGGTATCTTCAAGGCCGATTTGCAGGCGGATCAGCGTGCCTGGCTTATCCCACGCAGTGACCGACCGGTATTTTTCGGGATGCACCGGCAAAGCAAGGCTTTCAAATCCGCCCCAGCTATAACCGATGCCAAACAGGTCAAGCGCGTCGACAAACGCCGCGGCGGTTGCAGTGTCGCCGGTATGGATGAATGAAAACAGGCCCGACGATCCGGTGAAGTCGCGTTTCCAAATGTCATGACCTGGGCAGTCGGGCAAGGCGGGATGGAAAACCGCTGCGACATCCGACTGCGTTTGCAGCCATTTCGCAATATGGAGCGCTGATGCCTCATGCGCCTTCATCCGCACGGACAATGTTCGCAGGCCGCGGCTGGCGAGATACGCGTCGTCGGGCGAGACGGTCTGACCAAGTTGTTGCGCGGTTTGACGCAATCTGGTCCACAGTTTTTCGTGCGTGGTGACGCTGCCCATCATCACATCGCTATGGCCGACAATATATTTGGTGCACGACAATATTGCCATATCGATGCCCTTGTCGAGCGCGGTGTGGAAATAGGACGTCGCCCATGTGTTATCGAGAAGCGTAACAATATTGCGCTTTTTGGCAGCCGCGCAGATCGCCGGAATGTCCTGTATTTCAAATGTCAGGCTGCCCGGCGATTCGAGCAATATGGCCCGAGTGCGCTCACAGAATAGCGAATCGTAATCGGTGGTGCGCGGGTCGAAATAGCGGGTCTCAACCCCGAAACGTTTCAGAAATCCGTCGGCTAACGACCGGCTTGGGTCATAAGCATTGTCGGTCATCAGAAGCACATCACCTGCTTTCAACACCGACAGCAACGCGCAAGCAATTGCTGCGACTCCCGACGGATATAGCATGGTACCATGCGCGCCTGGTTCCATTTCAGTCAGGGCTTCAGCAAGTGACCACTGCGTTGGCGAACCACGACGGCCGTAGAAAAAACGGCCGTCTTGATTGCCTGATTTGCCTGCCTCTAACGCCGCGACATTTTTATATAAATGCGTACTGGCGCGCCAGACAGGTACGTTCACGACGGGCCCCGTTAAGGAGCTGCTTCGTCCTGCAGTGACTATTTTGGTGACTGGTTTTTGAGGCTTTTTGGAACTCAAGCCGCACCCTGCGCCTTGGGGGTATCCTTGTCCAAGCCCCATTCGGACCAGCTGCCATCATATAGGGCAACGTCGGATTTGCCGGTCAGACGCGCGCCGAACAGCACGACGGCTGCGGTCATACCGGAGCCGCAGGTTGTGATCATGGGCTTGTTCAAATCAACGCCTGCATCGGCAAAGGCTTGAGTCAATTCATCGCCGCGTTTCCATGTGCCATCAGCATTGAAAAGATTGCCGAACGGCAAGTTGCGGCTGCCGGGGATATGGCCCGATGCCATTTCCGGACGTGGCTCAGCATCTTCGCCCGTAAATCGACCAGCGCCGCGCGCGTCAACGACATCGGCTTCTTTGCTGTGCAGGTTGGCGAGCATGTCCGCTTTGCTGCGCACGGCCTTGTCGTCTTTCCAGACGGTGAAGTGGCGGTGGCGCAACGCAGGCTTGCCTGTTTCGAGCGGGCGGCCTTCGGCCTTCCATTTGGCAATACCGCCGTCGAGAATGGCAACGTCATGCGCGCCGAACAAGGTCAGCATCCACCATGCGCGGGTTGCCGATTTGAACGGGCTGTCGTCGTAAACAACGATACGGCTGCCATCACCAAGCCCAAGCGATTGCATGCGGCTCGCGAATTTTTCCGGTGGAGGCAGCGTGTTGGGCAGGCTGCTGTTTGAATCAGCCAACTCTTCTAAGTCCATGAAAACGGCACTTGGAATATGCCCACCTTCATATTCGGCCTGTGCATTGCGACCTGCGTCGGGCATAAACCAGGTGGCATCCACCACGCGCAAATCAGACGCGCCGATTTCTTTAGCCAACCATTCGGTGCTTACTACCAATTCCATGTTTTTGTCCTTGCCCGCAATTTTTGATTCTTGTGCGCTGCAAGATAAGCAGCTTTTCCAAACTAGCCAAGTGTTTCGAGAAATTGCTGTGCTTGACTGCGGAGCGCAACTTTATCGGCCTCTGCCATGCGGCTCCAGTTTTTATATGGCATCGCCATGCGCGGGTTCTTGCGCAGCCTGTCTTCGTTGCGCGCAATGAACTCCCAATAGAGCGCATTGAAGGGACATGCCTTGGGCCCTGTACGTTGTTTCACATCATAACGGCAATTTGCGCAATAATCGGACATGCGGTTGATGTAAGCGCCGCTCGCTGCATAGGGTTTAGATGCCAGCATGCCACCA
>JBKBTH010000127.1:4102-5817 GCA_046290915.1 Sphingorhabdus sp. | reverse complement strand
GATGCGGTCGCGGCTTGATCTGTTACTTGGGCAAGGCTGGAAGGCGCTGCTGCCTGTAATGCTGGCGACATTGACCGCCTTTATCGCATCTGCAGCATTTGCATGGACGTTTTTATGAACCAACCAATTTTTGATCTGGCCGTAATCGGCGGCGGTATTAACGGCGCTGGCATTGCGCGCGATGCAGCAGGCCGGGGCGCGAAGGTCGTGTTGCTTGAGCGTGGTGACTTGGCCCGCGGTACATCTTCCGCCTCCACAAAACTTATTCATGGCGGCCTGCGCTATCTTGAGCATTATGAATTCGCGCTGGTGCGGGAATCATTGATTGAACGCGAGCGGTTGTGGGCCATTGCGCCGCATATCATTTGGCCACTGCGCTTCATTCTGCCGCATCAAAAGGGTATTCGTCCCGCGTGGCTCGTGCGCCTCGGCCTATTTTTGTATGACCATATTGGCGGTCGCAAATTGCTTCCCGCAACGCGCACCGTAAAGCTTGCGACCGAACCCGCCGGTAAGCCCCTGAAGCCCGAATTTACCACGGCGTTCGAATATTCCGATTGCTGGGTTGATGATGCCCGCTTGGTCATCTTTAACGCCATGGACGCCGCGCAACATGGCGCAGAAATCCGCACACATTCCGAAGTGACGCACATCGAACGGCGCGACGGCATCTGGCATATCGAGATTGCAGGGCAGCCACCTATCATGGCGCGCGCCGTTGCCAACGCCGCTGGACCAGCGGTGCTTGAGCTGCTTGCGCGGACCACCGGGCGTCAGCGCAACGCCGCTGAAACCATCCGGCTTGTCCGCGGGTCGCACATCGTTGTGGGCAAAATGTTCGATACGCCGCAAGCCTATTTCTGCCAAAACCCCGATGGCCGGATTTTCTTCGCCATTCCGTATGAGGATGATTTTACCCTGATCGGAACGACCGACGCGGATCACAAAGGTTCGCTCGACGACATCACCGCGACGCCGGAAGAGATCGACTATATCTGCGAATCTGCTGGCGCTTACTTCAAGCAAACCATTACTGCCGCCGACGTAATATATAGTTATGCCGGTGTACGGCCGTTGGTGGATGATGGCTCAGGCAAACCCGAAACCGCATCGCGCGGCTATCATTTCGAAGTCGACGTTGATGCGGACGGGAAAGCCCCAATACTGTCTGTCTTCGGCGGCAAGATCACAACCTATCGCCACTTGGCAGAGAGCGCCGTCAAAAAGCTCGCCGGATATATGCCGGTTCTGGATGGCGAAAGCTGGACCCTGAAACAGCCGCTTCCCGGCGGAGATTTCCCGACCGACGGCGCAGATCAATTGGCAGACCAACTTCAGCGCGGTTTCCCGTTCCTGCCACCGGCACTGATTCATCGCTGGGTCCGCAGCTATGGCACATTAACGCGGTCAATCTTGGCCGATACCAACGCCATAGAAGATCTCGGGACGCATTTTGGCCACGGACTTTACGGGCGCGAAGTCGACTATTTGCTTAACCAGGAATGGGCGCGATCCGCCGACGATATCTTGTGGCGGCGCAGCAAACTTGGTTTGCGATTCTCTTCGGAAGAAACACAGGCGCTAGAAAGTTATATGGCGGGCAAGCTACGAGAATAAAACGGTTTAACCCCGAGCTAAATCGTGTAGTCATTGGGCATCACGCCACAGCGGAGGGGCGATGGGGACCCGGGATCAAGCAGAAAATAGGGCTGGCG
>JBKBTH010000127.1:0-4002 GCA_046290915.1 Sphingorhabdus sp. | reverse complement strand
ATCGTGTAGTCATTGGGCATCACGCCACAGCGGAGGGGCGATGGGGACCCGGGATCAAGCAGAAAATAGGGCTGGCGATGCACATGGCCGGTTCAGCGCATTCATCAGCTATAGCCATGAGGACATGGCTGCGGCGGCAAAGCTGCAGCAGAAGCTTGAGCGCTATAGACTGCCCAAACAAGTGGAGGCGCAGCATTTAAACAGCGCGCGCACGCTTGGCCCGATATTCCGTGACCGCAATGATCTAGCCGCGGGGACCAGCCTGTCAGCAGCAATCAGAGACGCGATTTCGCGCGCAGATTGCCTCATTATTTTATGCTCTCCCGCTGCAGCAAAATCTCGCTGGGTCGCGGCCGAAATCGCGCTGTTCCGTGAACTTCATCCTACCAAGCCTATCCTATCGGCAATCATCTCGGGAAATCCTGCGGAGGCATTTCCTGCGGAATTGTTGGTTGATGGCAATGAACCGTTGGCTGCAGATTTTCGCGCTGAGGCGGACGGACCCCAGCTAGGTTTTTTGAAAATCGTCGCTGGTGTCGCCGGTGTTCCACTCGATGCGTTGATCCAACGCGATGCCCAGCGAAAGCTCCGCCGCGTGATGACCATCACGGCATTTGCGATGGCGGCAGTGATACTCATGGGTGCAATGACTTTGTTCGCCCTTCAAGCCCGAAACGAAGCGGCGCGTCAGCGTGCTGCTGCGGAAGGGCTGGTCGAATTCATGCTGACGGATTTGCGTGAGACATTGCGCGGCGTCGGCAGACCCGACGCCATGACGGTGGTCAACGCCGAAGCGCTTGAGCATTACCGCGCGCAGGGCGATTTGACATCGCTTCCACCCGAAAGCCTTGAGCGCCGTGCGCGCGTCATATTGGCGATGGGGGAGGACGATACTGTTGCGGGGCGTCCGGAGTTGGCCGAGCGCAAATATTTGGAGGCGCACCGGACCACCGCCGCATTGCTGGCACAGACCCCAAAAGCGCCGGACAGCATTTTCGCGCATGCCCAAAGTGAATTTTACGTCGGCCAAAGTGCGTTGCTGCGCGGGGATCGGCCAACGGCTTTGCTGCACTGGACGGCCTATCGCGATTTGGCTGGACGGTTAGCGGCCGTCGAAGCCAACACCGTTCGAAGCCAAATGGAGTTGGGTTATTCCGAAGGCAATCTGTGTGATTTTCATTCGCGCGATGGCGGTGATCTTGCCATTGCCCTGCGACATTGTGTTGCCGCGATAGACCATGAGCAAAAGGCGCTGGCGCTTGAACCGGGCAACCGAAAAATAAAGCAGGACCTTGCCAACCGCTATGGCTGGGCGGCAAACGTCAAAAAACGCCTTGGCGCGTTTAATGATGTCCTCAGGCTTCGGGAAGCAGAAGCAAAGCTCATGCAGGAACTGGTCACGGCGGACCCACGAAATGTCGAATATGCCTTGCGAAGCAGTTGGGCGCAGATTGGGATGGCAGATGCACATATCGCCCTAAAACAATATCGCGCGGCTGAGCAGCTCCTGCAAAAATCCATCGCTGATAACAGGCCAGTGCTCGCTGCTGGACATGGCAATCTGCCCGTGATGGAGACCGAACTGAAGCTATGGACGCTTTTGGCGCGGTCACAAAAATTTCAAGGGCGAGACCATATGGCCAGCATGGCCGAGGCTCGCAACGTTCGACAGAAGATGGAACCGCTTGGGCCAAGTTTCAAACAGACCGCCGATAAAATCTGGGCAGCATATATTGGAACGGAAGGATAAGGCATGATCCCTGACCATCTTATGAAAGCAGCTATGGGAGCGAACGCACCATCGGCCAACGTGCAAAACCCGCACGCCGAACAGGCGGAATATGTCAGAATGTTCGGGCCTGGTCATGCCTTCGGACAACCTGCCACCGATTCAGAGCCTGAAATGGATGGCAATGTAACAAGCTTTAGACCGCAATATGTCTGCGCTGTGTACATTCGGTTTGAACCCAATGGCACGCTGACCATTAAACAGGCGCATGTTCCCTTAGCCAAACCGCAACCCACCGACGCAGATATTGTCGGGGTGGCTGAACCACTCCTAAACGCCATGAGCAAGGCAGGCTATGCCGGCAACGGCGCCAAGAAGTTCAAAGAGAATTTCGAAGACTTCAGCTTTGCGAGCCAACACGCCGTGGTGATTTATCTCGACAATAAAGATGACGCTGTTCGCTTCTCTTCAAAAGACAGCGACGTCATCCGCTTTACGCCTTTTAGCGGCAACGACCCCAAAACGCGTATCCGGCCAAATCACGCTTTTTTTAACCGCCGCTCCATTCCCATCGCACCGGGCGGAGGCACCTTTGGCAAAAGGGCGTATCTCGTTGATTTTTGGAACACCGACGAAAATGGGAATGCCATAGGAGGTATCATCGAAGGCGACCCTGCAACACATTATATTTACGCGATGAACATTCACCTTGAAATGGCGACATCGAAACGCACGGCAAAGTTGAACTGGGTGCCCATCATTATCGATCCAGACACCGGCAACATGGGCGGCCAGCCTTAACGAGATGCGCGAGGAAAGCTTCCCGATCCTTAAACTCGCACGCGCTGGCGCAGCGCAGAAGGCATGGGATGCGTTTCTGGCGGCTGGGTTGCAAAATGTCGATGACGACCCGGCCATTCTGAACCTAAAAGGCCGGTTGTTGAAGGACTTGGCCCGAAAGACACAAGGCGATCCTGCGGCACGATTGTTTCTGCAATCGGCAAAGGCTTATGCGGATTCCGCAGCGTTGAAACCCGATAGCTACCCACTCATCAACGCAGCGACAATGTCGTTCTTTGCGGGCCAAAGTGACCATATGGCATTGCTGGCAAGCCAAGTCCTTGCGTTACTGGAGACGGGCGTTGGCCGCGGCGAAACCGCTTATTGGCACGATGCCACAAAGGCCGAAGCGCATTTACTTTTAGGCAATCGCGACAAAGCAGAACTGATGCTCGGCGCTGGATTACGGCACGCGCCAAATGCGTGGGAAGACCATGCAACGACACTTCGGCAATTGCGCAACGTCCTGCGTCGTCGCGGTGAAAATGATGGTTGGCTGGCCGCATTTGCTCCGCCCAAAAGTATATATTTTTCAGGCGTGATGGGTCTGGCGCCCGATGACCATTTGGCCGCGGACAGCATAGCCAGCAGATTAAGCGAAATCGGGGCCGGATTTGCCTTTGGCGCGTTGGCAGCGGGCGCAGACATCATGATTGCCGAGGCTATATTGAACGCAGGCGGCGAACTGCACATTGTCATTCCGACTATCCCTTCGGTGTTCAAGGCACAATCTGTTGCCCCTTATGGCAATGCATGGCTCGACCGGTTTGACAGTCTGTGGGAGCAGGCATCTTCGGTGGAGACCATAGATTCCGGCAAGCAACTGTCACATGCCGCCATCACGCTTGCGGCTGAGGTTGCCAAAGGGCGCGCCATCGACAATGCCCAGCGCTTGGAAAGCACGCACATGGCGTTTGAAGTATCCGATGGGCACCCGTCACGTGTGTCGGCAACGACACCATGTGTAATTGTGGCCCGCAGCGCTGAAATCCCTGCAGGTTATGACATGCCGTCAGGCGTTTGCCATTTTTGCATCGCGACGGATTCGCCGCCGGCCAACGATGCCGTGCAATGGGAAAAGCTAGAGGATTGCTACGTCGGTTTCGGCGCACAACCGGCTGATACCCGTGCTTTGGTGAAAGCGTTGTTATCGGCCTCTCCCGATGCCCGCATTGCTTTTGACGTTGCTGTATCTGACGATGATAGCGCGCCCCACATTATCGCCGATAATCTAAGCCGGCTCGTCCGTTCTGCGTCGAAGGGCAGTGTTGTCGCGACGGCCTCAGCTGCGATGATGATGAAAGCGAAGGCCCCTGATATCAGGATTGAACCGCTGGGGGAGTTACCCGGCGCGTCCGGGGCGTCCGGCGTTTATGCGATTGGACCAACTTCCGATTGAACGAACGCTTGCGTCGCGATTCCACACGACTAAT
>JBKBTH010000126.1:0-5822 GCA_046290915.1 Sphingorhabdus sp. | reverse complement strand
CGTCTAGTTGCTGCGCCCCGCCCACGAAGGTGCGGGTGAAGGTCGAAGGCATTTTTTTCTCCGTTCGCCTCGAGCGAAGTCGAGAGGCCTTTGGACAAGTGTCTCGACTGCGCTCGACACGAACGGGTTTGTGGCGTTGATTTCAACCTGCCGCGCGAAAACGTCAAACTGGTGATAATGCATCGCGTGAAGCGTCGCTGCGGTCGGCGAGGGCACCCATGCGGTGTTGGCACCAGATTTGGGATGGCCGATTTTCTGCACCATCATGTCGGCCATCATATCAGGCGCGGCCCACATGCCTTTGCCAATTTGCGCCTTGCCCGATAGGCCGCAGGCAAGACCGATCTGGACGTTGCGCGCCTCATAAGCTTGAATCCAGCTACTCGCTTTCATCTCCGCCTTGCGGATCATTGGACCCGCCTGCATCGCGGTGTGCATTTCGTCGCCAGTGCGATCAAGGAAGCCCGTGTTGATGAACACGATGCGGTCTTTCACGGCGTGAATGCATGCGGCGAGGTTGGCGCTGGTGCGGCGTTCTTCGTCCATCACGCCGACCTTTATCGTGTGGCGCGGCAGGCTAAGCACATCTTCCACTGCATCGAACAACGCGTTGGTCAGCGCGGCTTCTTCGGGGCCGTGCATCTTTGGCTTCACGATGTAGATTGAACCCGCGCGGCTGTTGCGATGGGTGCCAAGCCCCTTGAGGTCATGCAGTGCGCAGAGCGATGTGAACAAAGCGTCGAGAATGCCCTCGGGTGCTTCGCTGCCATCGGGCAACAGTACAGCCGGGTTGGTCATCAGATGTCCGACATTGCGCACGAACATCAGGCTGCGGCCAGCAAGGGTGAGGCCATTATATTCGCGGTCGCCGTCGAGCGCGCGCGTCATTGTCCGGCCACCCTTATCAAATGACGCAACCAGATCGCCGCGCATCAGGCCAAGCCAATTGGTGTAGGCTGCAACCTTGTCCGGCGCGTCCACTGCGGCGACCGAGTCTTCCAAATCGATGATTGTGGTCAGCGCGGCTTCCAGAATGACATCGGCGATGTTCAGTTCGTCCGTGGCACCGATGGGGTGGGCGGGATCGACCAGTATCTCGATATGCAGGCCATTCTGTTTGAACAGATAGCGTTTGGTGTCGCCCGATGCGGTTTGCGTGATGAAGAAATCGGACGCGCCGCCTGATAAGACCGCTTCCCATCCCGGGATGCTGTGGTTCAGGAAATTGCGCGCATAAGCGATGACGGCGGCGCCACGGTCGGCATCATAGCCACCTGCGCGTGCTGGCGGCGCATCAAGAACATCAGTGCCATACAACGCATCATACAGGCTGCCCCAACGGGCATTGGCGGCGTTGAGCACGAAGCGGTCATTGAGGCTGGGCACGACAAGCTGAGGCCCTGCCATTGTCGCGATTTCCGCATCAACATTTTGGGTGCCAATGGCAAAGGGCGCAGGCTCGGCAACGAGATAGCCAATATCACGCAGAAACGCCTGATAGGCGGGCATGTCGCTGATGGGGCCGGGATTGGTCTTGTGCCAGGCATCGATCTGCGTTTGAAGCATGTCGCGCTTGGCAAGCAATTCGCGGTTAACCGGTACGAACCGTGCGAGAATATCGGCAAGCCCTGACCACAAGGCGTCAGCGGCTATGCCCGTGCCCGACAGCGCGCGGCTTTCGACAAAAAGCGCGAGTTCATCGGCGACCTGCAGGTTGGCGCGGGTTACATATTCAGTCATTATTTTGGCTCCAGTGGGACGTGGTGCCTGGGGAGAGATTTTTGTTGTTGCCGCCTCCCTAGCGATAGTTTGGGCGGTGCAAAAGCGTTTAATTGCTGATAACGGCTGTCCAATGAAACTGACCAAGCATCTTGTTGAAAAGCCATGGGGCCGCACAGATATACCGCCGCAATTTGGCGATATGGGCGACCGCTGCATTGGCGAAATTTGGTATGCAAGCGCAGATGGCGAACCGCTGCCGATTCTGGTGAAATGGCTGTTTACGTCCGAAAAGTTGTCTATTCAGGTGCATCCAGATGACGCGCAAGCGCGCGATCGCGGTTTACAATCGGGCAAGGAAGAATGCTGGTTTGTGGTGGATGCGGAACCCGGCGCAGTGCTTGGTATCGGTACGCAACAAGAGCTGAGCGGCGAAGCGTTGCGGGCGGCGTCGCTGTCGGGCGAAATTGAAGCGCTGATGGACTGGAAGCCGGTTTCAGCTGGCGATTATTATTATATCCCCGCTGGAACGGTGCACGCCATTGGCGCTGGCATTACGCTCGTTGAGGTGCAACAATTTGCTGACATAACCTATCATTTGTTCGATTATGGGCGACCACGCGAACTGCATTTGGATGATGGCGTTGCTGTGTCCGTTGCTGCCCCCTATCGCGACGCAAGATCGGGCCGTATTACAGGTGGCCAGCAGCTGGTGGATGGACCGCATTTTCAACTTTGGTATGTCGATCATCAAAGCCAAATTGATGCGCTTAATCTGGCAGGAAATAGCTGGATCGTGCCGTTATCGGGAACCGTCAGTGTCTCAGATGAAATTGCCGGGGTAGGCGATTGCTTGTTCGTGAATGGGGCCGCTGCGGCCGAGTTGTCAGCCGATGCAACATTGTTGATCGCCTGCTAACCATCAATATCTATTGACCACTCGCGCCTAAGCGGTATCGCAGGAATGCAACATATGTTGCAGATTGTTTACATTGTTTACAGTTGATTCATTGCCCCGCGCATCGAAGTTCGTTACCTGCGTTCACAAGCGTTTGCATGATCCGTTGTAGACAATGACCGCTCAATTTGGACTTAAAGAAGCCTGTGGAAACAAGATTAATTGTCGCTCTCGTGTTGATCGCGATTTTATTGCTCGCTGGGTTGTTTGCCATTGTGCGCTATTATCGCCGCCGCAAACAATTCAAGATCCGTCAAATGGGTCGCGGCAAAGCCGTGCCAGGCCAGGATATAAATCCTTAAAATTAACAGCATGGTTGCATCCATCGAATTTGCAGCCTAAACGCCGTCCCGTCATCTGGGGAGTAGCCAGCCGTTCGATTTGAACGGGACATGCATCAACATATTTGGCCGAGAGGTCATGGTGCATGTGGGGCCGCAAATGCGGTTCAAGGCGAGACCAATGGCATCTGCAATCCGTTCCGGTCGGGCGGGGTTGTAGGTGGCATTGCGTCTTTTAACTGCCTGACCCGGAAAACATCATGGAAATCTTCTTCGCGTCTACCTTGCTGGTTGCGGTTGCTGAAATCGGCGACAAGACCATGCTGCTCGCCATTTTGCTGGCGACACGGTTCAAACGGCCGCTGCCCGTTATTGCGGGGATTTTTGCGGCAACGATAGCCAATCATGCACTCGCGGCATGGGCGGGCAGCGCGCTTGCAAGTGTCTTTACGAGCGATACATTTCGCATCGCGGTCGCCATCGGCTTCATCCTGATGGCGGCATGGACGCTTATTCCGGACAAAGTCGACGACGATATCAAAGTCGCGTCGCAGCGCGGGGCATTTGTTGCGACGACTATCGCGTTTTTCTTTCTGGTCGAGATGGGCGACAAGACCCAGATCGCCACGGTGGCGCTGGGGGCCAAGTTTCACTCGATCTTCTGGGTCGCCGCCGGCACCACCCTGGGCATGATGATCGCCAACGTGCCTGCGGTCTATCTTGGCGAGAAGCTGGTGGAAAAGATTTCGCTGCGTACGGTCCACATCATTGCCGCGTCGATGTTCCTCCTTCTGGGGCTTTGGCAGTTGTGGGAGTTGTCGAACCCCGCCTAAACTGTTAGGCGCGCGGCGTATATTCAGCTTCGGAACATGACATGACCAAAGACAGCATCAAAAAAGTCGTCCTCGCATATTCGGGCGGGCTCGACACCAGCGTCATCCTGAAATGGTTGCAGGTGGAATATGGCTGCGAAGTCGTGACCTTCACCGCCGATCTGGGCCAAGGCGAAGAGCTTGGGCCAGCCCGCGAAAAGGCGGTGCTGATGGGCGTGCCAGACCACAACATCTACATCGACGATTTGCGCGAAGAATTTGTGCGCGACTTTGTCTTTCCCATGATGCGCGCCAATGCGCGTTATGAAGGCGACTATTTGTTGGGCACATCCATCGCGCGCCCGCTTATTTCCAAGCGGTTGATTGAGATTGCTGCCGAAACCGGCGCTGATGCCATTGCGCATGGCGCAACGGGTAAGGGCAATGACCAGGTGCGGTTCGAGCTTTCGGCTTATGCGCTGAACCCCGACATCAAGGTGATTGCACCATGGCGCGAGTGGGACCTCACGAGCCGCACGCGCCTGATCGAATGGGCCGAGCAGCACCAGATTCCCGTGCCCAAGGACAAGCGCGGCGAAAGCCCGTTTTCGACCGATGCCAACCTGTTGCACACGTCGTCCGAAGGCAAAGTGCTTGAGGACCCATGGGACGAAACGCCCGATTATGTCTATTCGCGCACCGTCAATCCGGAGGACGCGCCCGACACGCCCGAATATATCACTATCGATTTTGAAAAGGGCGATGGCGTTGCCCTGAATGGCGAAGCGATGTCGCCAGCGACCTTGCTGGCTGCGCTGAATGAACTTGGTCGCACACATGGCATTGGCCGCCTTGACCTGGTCGAGAACCGCTTCGTTGGCATGAAATCGCGCGGCATGTATGAAACGCCCGGCGGCGAAATTTACGCCCGTGCGCACCGCGGCATTGAAAGCATCACGCTTGATCGCGGCGCAGCGCATCTCAAGGATGAGCTGATGCCGAAATATGCGGAGCTTATTTACAACGGCTTCTGGTTTTCGCCAGAGCGCGAGATGCTGCAAGCCGCGATTGACCATTCGCAGACTTTGGTGTCCGGCACTGTCCGGCTGAAGCTTTACAAGGGCCTCGCCAGTGTCGTTGGCCGCAAGTCGCCTAACAGTCTGTATAGCGAAAAGGTTGTGACGTTCGAGGACGACGCAGGCGCCTATGACCAGAAGGATGCGGCGGGTTTCATCAAGCTGAACGCGCTTCGCCTGCGGTTGTTGGGCCAGCGGAAGGTCTAACTTCGCAGAGACGAAATATGCGCGATGTTGCGGGGCACATCTCACCGCTTTTTTAACCATTAGCGGCTAAATCCGTCACGGTGAAAAGCTCTGTCGATAAAGCCGCCGATCCCCGGCCCATGTCCGCCGTCAGCACGGCTGTCGGGCTGTGCGGTATTGCCGGACTATTTCTCGCTATTTTCGTGGCGCGCAACTTCGGCGATATTGGTGCGGCCTTTGGCTTTGACGGCTGGCCAGCGCGCGCTGATGGGCCCTATTCTGCGCTTGTCGCCTTGCTCTTTTGCGGCATTCCCATGGTCTTGTGGTCGATCTTCATCGACAAAGTCCATCTGCGCCCGTCCACGGGAATCGACTGGAGCATAAGCCGGCCGATTGCCGATGTCCTCGACACCAGCATAATCAAAGTCGCTGGTCTATGGGCGACTTGGGCGCTGATTGCGGCGATTTATGCGCTGTGCCGTTTCTATTGGAACGGGAATTACCTGTTTTCGATGCAGATGTTTCAGGCAGCGGCCATTCCGCTCATTCTGTTGTCTGTGCCCTATATCGTCTGGCTTGACCGGCACTTGGTCAACCCGCGCGATGGTGTCTGGCACTTTGGCGCGTGGATTGCGGGCCGCGATGATTGGGACCGGCAAGAGATATTCCATCACTTGCGGGCTTGGGCGGTAAAGGGCTTCTTCCTTGCGTTCATGATATCCATCGTCCCCGGCGGCTTTCGAGATATCGTAAACATGAACTTTGCCGAAGTCGCCGCGAACCCGGTCTG
>JBKBTH010000125.1:3996-5827 GCA_046290915.1 Sphingorhabdus sp. | reverse complement strand
TTTCAGTTCCACTGCACTCGCCTGCATCTGCTGCTTTTCGGTCGCGTTGCTTGCTGCAATCGACAGCCGGTCAGCGGCAGCGCAACTTGTGCGGCATAATGTTTTCAGTCGGGCTATATTCTTGCCAGCTTGCTCAACCGCGCCCTTGGCAATCATCACATCCGCCTGCTCGGCCAATGCGATTTGGTCATTAGGTTCAAGCTCAAGCGCCTCTTTGTAGAAACGGATTGCTTTGCCGTTCAGCCCTTGCGCCTTCACCGCGCGGGCCATCGCGATATATGCCGCACGATTGCGTGGATCGACAGCAAGCGCCGATTCATACCAATTGATCGCGCTGTCAAAGCGGCCAGCCTTCGCTTCCTGATTACCGGTCTGGGTGAGTGCAATGGAACGGGCATCAATGTCATCGTCGGCGCGCGCGCCAATGCTCGCGCTCGACATAACAGCTAAGGTAAGCGACAGCGCAATAGCCGCAGGTGAAAAACGCATAATCAAATTCCAGATATGTTCGTAGCGTGACGCTATCACAGCTTTTGGAGCCTCGCGAAGAAAAATCCATCGCTACCATCATGGTGCGGAGTCAGCAGTATTCCATCACCATCCGGGCGTCCCATCGACACCTTGGTATCTGCTGCGCGCCAGCCCGAATGCGATTTTAAGAACGCGGCGACTTGCCCCTTACCCTCGCCCTCAATGAGCGAGCAGACGGCATAAACGAGATAACCGCCACGCACGACCATTTCGGCGCCAATGTCCAACAGCTTCGCTTGCTCATCGATCACGCGCTTCAAACGCGCGGCGTCCAAACGCCAGCGCGTCTCAGGATTGCGCCGCCATGTGCCGCTTCCCGAACAGGGTGCGTCAATAAGGACGAGATCGCAGCGGCCGGCCAATTCGGACATCATCTCTTTTTCCTTGCTCGGATTGAGCAAGCGCGTTTCGATGTTCGTAGCACCCGACCGGTTGGCCCGAGGCTTCAACTGGTCCAACCTATTGCGGTTGGTGTCTGTCGCGATCAGGCGACCTTGATTTCTCATCGCGGCAGCAAGCCCCAAGGTTTTGCCGCCAGCGCCAGCACATAGGTCAAGCACAGTGCCAACGCCCTTTGCCTGACATGCCTCAACAATCAGTTGGCTTCCAAGATCCTGAATTTCGACCAGACCAGTTTCAACGGCGGGGTGGCTATCGATTGCAGTCCCCCCCGGCAGTCGAAGCGCATGGTCAAGATGTGGCAGGACTTCAGCTTCGGGGAATAATGCCGACACCTCAGCACGGCTTGCCTTCAATGCATTAACGCGCAAATCCATCGGCGCTCGGTCAAGCAGGCTTACCTGCTCCCCCTCGTCTACATGCGCAGAAAACAGCGGCTTAATCCATTTCGGTAATCCGCCACCTGTTGATCGCGCCTCGCCCGGTTCGATTGCCGCTGGACCATAATCGGTCCCGTCGAACAATGCGGCCAGTTCGGGATCGGCATCAGCCATGGCCACGAATGCAGACCGCGCCGTCACTGGCCGTTTGCCAAAGCGGCGGATTGCGCCCCAAGCAAGATCGCGCACAGCACGGCGGTCTTTCGAACCCGCATAACGCCGCTCGGCAAAAAAGCGCTTGGCTATTTGGTCAGCAGAAGCGCCACCATCGCGCGCAGAAAGGATGATCTGGTCAACCAACTCGATGGCTGATTGCAGGCGGGCAGCAGGTCTCATGCCTTAACGCGTCGGATAATTTGGCGCTTCCCGCGTAATTGTAACGTCATGTACATGGCTTTCCCGTAATCCGGCATTGGTGATGCGCACAAACTGCGCGCGTTCCTGTAGGTCGGCGATTGTGC
>JBKBTH010000125.1:0-3896 GCA_046290915.1 Sphingorhabdus sp. | reverse complement strand
CGAACCTGTATAACCCATAGCCGCTTTAACGCCGCCCACAAGTTGATGAATGACATCGCGTGCGGGTCCTTTGAAAGGTACCTGCCCTTCAATGCCTTCTGGAACCAGCTTAAGCTGATCCTTGATATCCTGTTGGAAATAGCGGTCGGCTGAACCGCGCGCCATCGCCCCAACGCTGCCCATGCCGCGATAGCTTTTATATGCGCGACCCTGATACAAGAATGTTTCGCCGGGCGCCTCTTCGGTTCCCGCCAATAGCGAACCGACCATGACCGACGATGCCCCAGCCGCAAGCGCTTTCGCCAAGTCGCCTGACGTCCGCAAGCCGCCATCGGCGATAACGGGAATGCCCGATTTCGCTGCCTCAGCTGCCGATTCCATAACTGCAGTCAATTGCGGAACGCCGACGCCAGCAACAACGCGTGTCGTGCAAATCGATCCTGGACCAATGCCGACCTTGATACCATCTGCGCCAGCGTCAATCAGCGCTCGTGTCGCGGCGGCGGTGGCAACGTTCCCAGCAACAACTTGAACCTCGGGTGCCATTCGCTTTATTTCTGCGACAGCGGCCGCGACCATAGCGCTATGCCCATGGGCAGTGTCCACGACGATCAGATCGCATTCGGCTTCAATCAGCGCCTTGGTATAGGCCAATCCCTTTTCGCCCACAGTGGTCGCTGCAGCAACACGCAAGCGTCCGGTACCGTCTTTTGTGGCATTGGGGTATAAAACGGCCTTCTCGATATCCTTTACGGTGATCAGACCAATGCAATGATAGGCATCATCCACAACCAATAGCTTTTCAATGCGCCGCTGATGCAGCAAACGCCGCGCTTCTTCCTGTGTTACGGACGATGCAACAGTCGCCAGATTTTCGTGAGTCATCAACTCGGACACAGGCTGCGCCGGATTTTCGGCAAAGCGCACATCGCGGTTGGTCAATATGCCAGCAAGTTTGCCGCTCGCCTCGACAACCGGAATGCCGGAAATCGAATGCGCCAACATTAACGCCTGTGCTTCTGCCAAGGTCGCTTCTGGAGCGATTGTAATGGGATTCACGACCATGCCGCTTTCGAACCGCTTCACCTGCCGCACGGCAGCGCATTGCTCTTCAATGCTAAGATTGCGATGAAGCACACCAATGCCGCCCAGCTGCGCCATGACTATTGCCATGCGCGCTTCGGTCACTGTGTCCATTGCGGACGATATCACTGGAATGTTCAGCGATATACTTTTCGTCAACTGGGTGCGGGTGTCAGCCTGGCTTGGTAAAATGTCAGATGCCCCGGGCTGCAACAGCACGTCGTCAAATGTCAGTCCGAGGGAAATTTCTTTCATTATGCCACCGCTTTAAGCTTTGATTCGTGGCGGCCCATGTAAACAGTAAGTCCCTTATTCACCAGTCTTCTTGGATTTATATTTTCTGGTGTCCGCAAAGTAGCGTCCGAGCGCAATGTGCAAATCAGCATCGTCCGCCGCACCGCCAAGCTCAGTCTTGTCGGTAAGCTCATCATTAGGGCCGTGATAATCACTGCCCAGGAACTTTTGCATAAGATCAAGATCGGCAAACGAACCACCGACCATTAATGCAGGCACGCCCTTTTGCGCGAGTGCCCAACCGTCCTGCCGTTGAATAAATGCATTTGCATCGGTGGAGCTTTCAATTGCCCTGCCCGTCTTTTTCGCAACCGCCTCAACCGTTGAATCCAGTGATGTGGTTCCACGACCGATGATCGCAACTTTTGCCCCGCGCGGCGCGATCGCGATGGTGTCGACGTTCAGGGAAATCACAACCTGGTCAAGCGGCAATGCAGGCTTTTCTGCAAAGGCATAAGCCCCCAACAGGCCGCTTTCTTCAGCCGTCGTTGCAACAAAATAAATGTCGCGATCATGCTTTTTCTTCGCCAAACCGTCGGCGATTTCGTTCAGCACCGCGATACCGCTGGCATTGTCCACTGCACCGTTACAAATCCGGTCAGGCGCATCTTCCGGCGCGCAAATGCCCAAATGGTCCCAATGCCCAGTATACAACACAGCGCCGCTGCCCTTTTTACGACCAGCAATCTTGCCAACGACATTCGAGCTGTTGAAACGGTAAATGTCCGTCGTAACTTTCAAATCTGCGTTGATGCCAAGTGCTTCACCGGCATAATCGCCAGCCTTGGCATTTGCCCGCAACTTGTCCCAGTCTTGCCCGGCAGCGGTTACCAGTGCCACGGCAAACTCGGTGCCTATGGCCCCTTCCAAAGGCGCGCGCTTTTCGCGGCTTTCAAGCGCGATGGGACGCGATAGCAACAAGCGGCGCAATGTTGGCCAGTTCCCTTGACCATCACCAACGAAGATCACAGCCTCGGCACCCGCAGCGATTAGCGCCTCGCGCCGCGCGCGCGGTGACTTCATATTGTTCGGAACATTTTCGGCATCAAACAGCACAAGCGCCGCTTTTCCAGCTACATCAGCTGTGACCGAACCATCGGCTTTTACGCCAGCGCCGGTAAAAATGAGCGGCAAATCTTTGCGCACATAGTCGGCCTGTTTGCCGATAAGGATGATTTCATCGGACGCAACGCGCAACTTGCGGCCCTTTGCCGTAAATGCATATTCCGCACTGCCCTGCCCGCGCTGGATCAGGGGAACTGCGTCAAACCAGCTGCCATCGGTCGCAGCGGGTTTCAAGCCTGCTTTCGCCCATTGCTCTGCGATATACTTAACCGTTTTCGTTTCGCCCTCGGTGCCGGGCTTACGGCCTTCAAACGCATCGCTGGCCAAAACTTCAATGTGCGTGCGCAAATCGGCCTCGCTCACCGCCTTGGCATACACCGAACCGGTGGCCATAGCTGTAAAGCTGACAAAGACTGCAAAATGGGCAAGACGCATTATGATCGCTCCAGACTAAGACTTGACGGCACCCGTCGTATGCCGGGAACGCTCTATCGTCAATTTCGCCTCATCTACATGCATCGATTCAATCATGCGACCCTTAAATCGCTGCGCACCCCCTCGGCTCGCCGCAATTAATTCTTCTGCATCTGCCACCGCGTCGGCATCCGCGCCAAAGGCTTGATTTGCCATCGCAATTTGGTTGGGATGAATGAGCGTTTTGCCCGTAAAACCATAGGTAGCGCCTTGCCGACATTCGACGTCGATGCCGTTCATATCATCCAGCCGGTTACATACGCCGTCAAACCGGGGTTTGCCCGATGCGGACGCGGCGAGCACGATAGTCTGCAAAGCCAGCTCCAGCCCCTCGCGGTTTGGACCGGGCCGAATACCTGTTTCTGCAGCAATGTCATTTGTGCCTGCAATCAATCCTGCAACCATGGGGTGCGCCGCAATCTCGCGCGCCGCGTATAATCCGGTTGGCGTCTCGACCATCGCCAATATGGGCATCCCACTATCGGGTATGTCGTCGGCGCCCTCAACCTTGGGTATTACGATAAAATTCGCGCAGCTCTGGCGCAAAGCGGCAATGTCGTCCGCATAATAGGCGCTATCTGCGCCGTTAGCGCGTATCGCGATAATTTTGCCCGCGACGCCTTCTGCAGCATATTGGACCGCTGCCGCCCGGGCATCGGCCTTTGCTTCATGAGGGACCGCATCTTCCAAATCGATGATCAACATATCTGCATCGAGCGACCGCGCCTTTTCCAACGCGCGTGCATTAGACCCCGGCACATAAAGCGCCGACCGCGTAAATCTCAGTTGCTGCAAAATATCCATTTTCGCTCCCTTGTTATCGGCTTTCGGAATCTCCCTGCGTAACCGCGGGTAAATGGTAAAGCCCCTCGACCGATTTTTCTTGCAACTGTTCGCTAAACCCACAGTATTGTGGTTCGATCTAACGGGAGTGGTTCTGTGGAATATTTTTTTGGTTTGCTTGCGCTGATTGTCATCAT
>JBKBTH010000124.1:0-5836 GCA_046290915.1 Sphingorhabdus sp. | reverse complement strand
GGTCTTGTATCCGAACCAGCTATTGGGCGGAAAACCCACCAACGTTGCTTCGCGCAAAGCCGCTGCTTCTTCTGCATTCAATCCCTTGTACGGGTCACCACTGCCACCAGCGTCCATAGCGTCGACGATCTGCGGAAACTTGTTTTTCAGCAGACGCATCGCATGCATCCGGACCGAAAAATTATTGGGCGTTGCCATAGGTGTGCCGAGAACAAACGGGACGGCTCCATCCCAAACGTCCGTATTCTCTATACTGCCCATGGTGCGATAGCCGCCACCGCTGCCGCCATAGATATAACCGTAGATACGCGGCGTACCATACATTTCCTGCGCTAATGTACGCGAATAACGCGCGGCCGCCGCATTGGCGCGGAACGCACCAATGGTTGGGTCTGCCCGAAATGCCGGGCCAGCAGTGGCACTCGTTCCGCCACCATTTGTCTCGATAAAATAGGCGCCTGAACTGATGGCAAAGCCGATGTTATCATCGTCTTTCTGCCCGTTTTGCGACAGGTTTTCGCTGTCGGGCACCGGCGTTACATACTGGAAAAACCGACCCCCGAATTTTTCATTTGGCGGCATATAGAACGAAAAGCGCATGTCTGTGCCTTTAAAGCCTCCATGGACATAACGATGGCGGACAGGCGTATCACGCCATTCGTCGATATCAACATAGGGCTCCTTGAACAGCGCGTCTTCCGCCTCAGCGGAGTTTGCCAGTTCAGCATAGGCTGGGGCGATCGCGGTGGCAGCGAGCAATGCGGCGAATACTAAGTGCTTCATGTCAGATTCTCCATTGCAAAACGACCTGCTTGCTCTTCCCAATAATCTGCATCTCCACCAAGCGCGCAGTTCAGAAATGCGCGTTTCAAAAACAAATGGCAGGGATATTCCTGTGTAAGGCCGATCCCGCCATGCAGCTGGATCGTCTCTTCGGCGATGCGGGCATAGGCGGTGGTGCAATGCGCTTTTAAAGCGCCCATCTCGGCAAGGGTGGGTTCCCCGACGGCACGATCCCACAACAGAGCCTCTGCGGCACGGTGCGCGATTTTGAGGTCGGCGACGCGGTGCTTTAACGCCTGAAACATAGCGATCGGCCGATCAAATTGGCGCCTGGTTTTAAGATATTCTATGGTCATGTTGAGGGCTGCCTCAGCACCACCCAGGGAATCGGCAGCGCGCATGAAAAGAAGTTGCGAACGGAGTCGCTTGGCCAACTCTGCCGCCTCCACGCCACTGGCAAGCAGGATCTGTTCACTGGCCGTTGTATTGAACAACCGACGCGTTTCGTCCCAAGTGACACATGGGGTGAAGCTGCCGACAGGTGCAAGGGCGATACTATCATCCCTGACCATAAGGATATGGCTGGCTGTATCCGCATCGAGCGCGTTGCAAAGATTGGTGGTCATGACCTCCCCACCCATTGCGCGCTCCAACAGGGCATTTTGGCCCGTCGCTGCGAGTGCTTCTATCACCAGCATTTGCGCGATGGCCGACCCAGGCACAAGCGCGCGGCCAAGTTCGTAATGAATGACGCCCATCGCTTCACGGCCCATGCCCAACCCGCCTTGGCCTTCGGGAACGGTCATCATGAACCACCCCATTTCGGTCAACTTGGTCCAGCTCGCTTGCGTATCCGGGGCTAACCCAGCCTCACCAAACGCCTTGCGTGCGCTGTCCTGTAACTCTGATCGGTCGATATTCATGCCGTCCACCCCTTAGGCTCGCGCGGCATTTCCAGCATCCGCTCAGCGATAATGTTGCGCTGCACCTCTTCGCTTCCACCGGCGATGGTCCACGCGAAGCTGTTCATATAATCGGCCATCCAGTTGCCGGTATTAAGATCGCCAAAGGTAATGGCCTGTCTATATTGCGCGTCCATCCCACCAATGCGCACACCGAAGTCGGACCATGCGCGCAAGGCCCGGGAATATGCGTTCTTTACAATGGAGGCGTCGCCAACTTGTTCGATTCCATTCATCCGGTTATCGAGAAACTGATCGGCGAGCGCGCAAACGGCATCAACCTGCGCCGAAAGTCGTCCCAGATCGCGCAGGATGCCCGCATCATTGGCGCGGCCAGTATCGGATATAGCGCGCGTTAAAAGCGCCATATTCCCGCGCATCCGGTAACCAAGCTCCATCAGTGTCAACCCGCGTTCGGAAGCCAAGGTAGTTTGCGCGACTGCCCAACCTGCGCCTTCCGCACCAACGCGTTCGGAAACCGGAACCTCGACATTGTCGAGGAAGATTTCGGCAAATTCTTCGTCACCTTGGATCTGGTGGATTGGCCGGACGGTCACGCCAGGGGCTTTCATATCCATCAGCAAATAGGTCAGGCCTGCTTGCTTGACACCCTCCGATGATGTGCGAACAAGCAATAGGCATTTATCGGCATATTGCGCCATCGTCGACCAAAGCTTCTGCCCGTTTATGACATAGACATCGCCCTTCAACTCCGCCTTGCATTTGACAGCGGCGAGGTCGGAACCCGCGCCGGGTTCGGAAAATCCCTGACACCAGGTCTCGCCTTCAATAATCCGCGGCAGATAGCGCGCCTTCTGTTCGTCATTGCCGCATTCGTGCAATGTCGCAAAGGCGTGGTAGGTCGAGACGAACGATAGCAGCAAACGCGGCGCATCGGCGCGGGCAAGTTCCTCGTAAATCACTTTCTGTTCGGCAAGGCTGCGCCCGCCGCCCGGCCATGCCTCTGGCCAATGCGGGATGGCGTAGCCTGCAGCCACGAGCTTAGTGAACCAGTCGCGCTGACCGGCGACAAACACTTCGTGCGTTGCAGCTTCGCGCCAGTCTTTAGGGGCATTAGCGGTCAGCCAGTTGCTGACCTCTGCCCGCAATTTTTCAAGTTCAATGTTCATACCGCTACCTCAATCATGCCATCGACCACCTGCACCGGAAATGTCCGGATCGACGCAGTCGCTGGCGGGTTCATCGGCTCTCCTGTCGCCAAGTCAAAGCGTGCGCCATGCGCGGGGCAGGTGATCCATCCCCATTTGACCTTGCCGCAAGCGAGCGGCTCATCGAGATGCGAACAACGATTCTCAATGGCGTAAACTTTTCCCTCATCGGCGCAGAGCAGCACAGCTGTCCCTGACGCATCCACAAGGCGAACCTGGCCGTCGTCCAGTTCGGCGACAGGCAGTATTTGGGTAAAAAACGGTTGAGTCATGCGATAACGCATAATCGACTGCGCCCCACAGGCAAATCCGCTGGAAAACAATCGCCCCGGCGACATCGCTCGGGCAATCTATGCTGCGTATCCCCAACGGTCGCTTGCCGCCATGTCTCCGATGGCGCTAGATGAGTTTATGGATTTTACGTGGACAGAAGAAGAACAGGCCTTTCGCCAGCGGCTTAAGGATTTTCTAGCACAGACGCTTCCCGATGATTGGGAGCGCTTCTCGCAGCATGGCCCGGCTTCGCCTGCGCTCACCGAATATGCTGAGACTTTCTGCGGCAAACTGGCAGCTGAAGATTTGCTCACCCCGCATTGGGCAAAGGAAATCGGCGGGCAGGGGCTTGATCCGTGGCACCAGACCATCCTTGCCGAAGAAATGTGGATCGCCGGCGAACCGCGCGGCGGACAATATATGAACGTTAACTGGATCGGCCCGACACTGATCAAATATGGGACGACGGCGCAGCAGGAACGTTACCTGCCGCCGATTGCCGAGGGACGCGCATTGTGGTGCCAAGGATTCTCCGAGCCTGGTTCCGGTTCTGACCTTGCCAGCCTTCGCACTCGTGCGGTGTTAGAGGGCGATCAATATCGGGTTAATGGCCAGAAAATATGGACGAGCTATGCGGGGCTTGCGGATACTATGTTCCTGTTGTGCCGCACGTCTGAAGAACGCAAAGGCGGCATCTCAATTCTGCTCGTGCCAATGGATACGCCGGGAATTACCGTTCGCCAAATTCCGTCGTTGATCGGTGAGGGCGATATCCATGAGGTGTTTTTTGACGACATGCTTGTCCCGGCTACTGCCTTGTTCGGCGGAGAGGGGCAGGCGTGGGAAATAATCGCCTATAGCCTCGTCAATGAACGGCTGGGCATCCCGCGCTATAGCCTTGCCCGTGCGGCGCTCGACCGCGCGGTATCGGTCCTGAAAGAACAGGGTCGTTGGACCAGCGAATCCGTAAAAATTGAAGCCGCACATGCTGCATCGCTTTGCGAGGCGGCGCGAACCGCAAGCTACGCTATAGTGACACAACGCGCGCAAGGACTTCAGGTCGGTCCAGAAAGCTCTTCGGCGCGTTTTGCAACGGTGATGGCCGAACGGCGCGTGGCGGAATTTGTGGTTGAAAATCTACCAGAGGCGCTCGCAGACGCGCATCCTTATCTGAAAATGCATCACCAGCGCGGAATTGTGGCGGGGATTGCTGCGGGAGCAGCTGAAATCCAGCTAAATATCATCGGCAATGACGTGCTCAAGTTACCGAGGGAGCCGCGCTGATGGACCTTTCGCTCAACTCTGACCAAATCGCGATCCTCGATGCGTTGGATTCGCTGTCAAAGCCTTATGCGGCTGTATCGCTGCATGAAACGGGATTTTCCTTGACCGATGCGGGCCTTGACCGTGCGCTCGTTGAGGGCGGTTTCCTTGATGTCGCTTTTGATCCCGACCTTGGCATTGGCACGGCTGCGATCATCGTCGAACGACTGGCGCGCCTTCCCCAGGCAACCGAAGCTGCGTTCTCGGCAATTGTTCGACCGTTGCTGAACGACGGCATTGGTGCGCCTTTGTGTATTGTCGAGGAAGACAAAACGGGCCGTCCCTTGCGCTTTCTCGCTGAAGGGGCAACCGTCGTCGTGGTCGGTGACCGCGTGACGAGTTTTACCGCCAACGCCGACCATGTCCGTGCCGAACCAGAGGCGCTTTTTGGTTATCCGGTTGCAACTTTGCTTTCCATCCCCACCGAGCGGCAAATCCACGACGTTTCGTCCGACGAATTCCATACGCGCTGGCGCATCGCGTTTGCCGCCGAAGTCGCCGGTCTACTCGCAGCAGCACTGGAAAGCGTGTGCACCTATACTGCCGAGCGCCACCAATTCGGTCGTCCGCTCGCCAGTTTCCAGGGCATGCGTCACCGACTGGCGGAGGCGCAGGTGCGCACCAATGGCGTCTATTGGTTGGCGATGAAAGCCGCCGCCACGCTAGACCCCAGCGACGCCGCGATGGCGGCATTCCATGCGCAGGAATCTGCGCGCGTTGTCGTTTATGATTTCCACCAGTTTTTAGGCGGCATGGGGATGACGCTCGAACATCCACTTCATTTATGGACCTACCGCCTCAAATTGCTGACGGGAGAACTCGGCGGTCGCGGTGCAAATGCGCTTGCTGCCGCGGAGGCGCTTTGGCGATAGCGGATGCTGATACGGCTACAAACTTGCGGGTTTAAAGCCGTATCGCTTGTTACAACTTTGGCCATTGCTGCGAGGGGCGACGAAGCTCGTCAAAACAAGCTGTCATCGGACCCTATCAGGCTATGACTGCGACCATTTGAACCAGTGCCTGACGACCTTGGTCCGGTGCCAAATACCGATCCGTTTTTGATCGAATGGTCGTGGCGCGTTATTCTGCAGCCTCCAATGTCGGAGCCGGTCGCGCGCGATCCTTCACTTTTAGATAATCCTGTTCGAACTTGGGTCGCATCGTTCCGCAAAGCCTATCCCAAATCGTAGTATATCCGCCATAGTTCGCAGTGAAATATTTGTGATGCTGGTCATGGAATGTGGTCGTGATGAACCATTTTGTGGCCCAGCTTTTGTTCCACCAGCGCGGGAAAAGTTCGTAGCCCGAATGGACATACAGCCCCAT
>JBKBTH010000123.1:0-5894 GCA_046290915.1 Sphingorhabdus sp. | reverse complement strand
GCCTGATGCTCCAACCAGCAACACACCATGGCCACCAATGGCAACTGCCGTGCCGTGGAGCATCTGTTGCATCAGTGCGTCGCCGATGCAGCGCAGGGAAGCGCGATTTCAAAACATGCCCCGCCTTTGCCATCGACTCGGTCGCGCACAGTGATTCGGCCATGGTGGCCTTCAACAATTGTCCGCGCAATGGCCAAGCCCAGTCCACTATGCTTGCCGAAATTCTCTGTTGGCGGGCGTTCACTGTGGAACCGGCGGAAGATGGCTTCGCGTTCCTGCGGAGGAACGCCGGGACCTTCGTCACTCACGCGAATGATCACTTCTTCGTCGGCAAGCGTAGCCGATATTTCCACGACTGCGCCCGGTGGAGAAAAGGAGACCGCGTTATCGATCAGGTTGGTGAGCATACGTTCAAGACGCACGTCCTCGCCCATGACTGTGGTGATAAAACGGCGCGGCCGTGCGAATGCTATGTTGATGTCTTTGTCGCCGCCACGATCATCACGCGCCTGAAGCAACTGTTCAATCATATCGCCCAGGTCGATGGGTTCGAACTTGGCCTTCGCCAGCTGCGAGTCTACCCGGCTTGCGTCTGAAATATCGCTAATCAAACGATCCATCCGTTGCACATCCGCTTTCGCAACATCCATCAGTTGTTTGCGAAGTGCAGGGTCCGGGATGCGTTCTGCACCATCCAATGCGGACCGCAGCGACGCCAATGGGTTTTTAATTTCATGCGCGACGTCAGCCGCAAACGCCTCGGTGGCATCAATACGTTGCCGAAGGGCGATGCTCATATCCGAAAGTGCGCGTGCCAGCATTCCGATTTCGTCACGGCGCGAGGGCAGGCGAGGAACCGTTACCTCCTGAGCGCGGCCAAGCCGAACCTTCACTGCCGCGCGCGACAAATGTCGAAGCGGGCGGACGATTGTTCGTGCGAGGAACATCGAAAGCAAGATGCCAATGCCAAGCGCGATGACAAAAAACATCCCTACATTGAACCGCTCGGCCCGAACGAACAGACGAATATCACGTTCATTGGCTGTCGTGAGCACAGCAAAGCGCCCATCACGCGACCGGGCCCCTGCGCTGATGACATGCGTCAGGTCAGGCGCAAAATTAACTGTCGAAGTGGCCTGCGCTGGCTTTGACGTTATCACCCGCTTCCAGGAGTCGACCGTATCAACACGCGGTTCGACAAAAGGCTGAAGCACGGCTGCACCCACCAAGAAATCAAACATTTTATCAATGCCGCGCGCTATCACTTTGGGTATCGGTTCTTGGTCCGGGTCGCGGAAAACATATGTGGGCGGGCGGCCCTCAAAACTATCGAGGATTTTATCGCCATTCTGCGCATAAACCCGAATGCGCGATTCATGCTCTTGGCCAAATTTATAGACGTAGGCGGCACGGTTTTCGGGGGCGATTAACAATAGGCTCTCGGCAAGGAACGTCGCCTGAAGCCTTGCAGCATCCTCGCGTTCCGCAATCAGGCGCACGCGGTAGCTGTCGAGGAAAAATAGCCCTGCACCGAGCAGTGCCAAAACGAAGAGATTTACAGCAAGGATACGGGCGGTCAGCGATAGCCCCCGGCTCCATCCCAGCTGAAGATCAGCGGGCTCAGCTGTCTGCAAAGCGATATCCAGCCCCATAAAGCGTGTCTATGGCGGCAAACTCGGGATCGACTTCGCGAAACTTGCGCCGTAGCCGTTTGATATGGCTGTCGATGGTGCGGTCATCGACATAGACGTCGTCCTGATATGCGGCATCCATAAGCTGGTCACGCGTGCGCACGACGCCGGGGCGATTGGCGAGCGCCTCCAATATCATGAACTCGGTCACCGTAAGGGTCAGCGATTTTCCATCCCATTTCACATGGTGACGCGCTGGGTCCATTTGCAGTTTGCCGCGCACCATTGGTTCAAGCTCGGGTTCGGCCTCGCCGCTGGTCACGCCGCGGTCGTAGGTAGCGCGGCGCAGAATGGCTTTCACGCGCGCAATCAAAAGGCGTTGCGAAAACGGCTTGGTAATGTAATCGTCTGCACCCATCGCAAGGCCGAGTGCCTCATCCAGCTCTTCGTCTTTCGACGTAAGAAAAATCACCGGCATGTCGCTTTTTTCGCGTAACCGCCTGAGCAGTTCCAATCCGTCCATTCGTGGCATTTTGATGTCAAAAATACCAAGATCTGCGGGGTTTTCGAGCATTGCTTTTAATGCTGTTTCGCCGTCCGAGTAAATCCGGGTGACGTACCCTTCCGCCTGCATCGCAATTGAAACAGAGGTCAGGATATTCCGGTCGTCGTCGACCAAGGCGATGGTTGCACTCATGGCCTAACTATAGGGGCGCAAGTGCTTAGGTTCAATCACTTGCTCTCTCCCTGCTAACGTCGTTCGTTGCCCTGTCGATGTTGCGCCAAATTGTGAACCTTATTTGACCTTGTCGTGCGCATCGTCTACCGGCTCGGACTTCGTGGTGCATACGTATGCACCAGATTCGCAGCTTTTGCCGGAGTAGCCAATGTCGACACCTTTGAACATCTCACTTTCGCAGCAAGGTTTTGACACGCAGGCGCAGCTGCATTGCAATCTGGGTACGGCACCGCTTGTGGAAGCGGCGCTGGCAAACCATGAAGGCATATTGGCGAAAAATGGCCCGCTTGTCGTGAAGACGGGCGCACACACGGGGCGTTCTGCCAAAGACAAGTTTATCGTCCGCGATGCTGAAACCGAGGACAGCATTTGGTGGGGCAAAACCAACGTCCCGATGGACCCAGCGCATTTTGCTGCGCTGAAAGAAGATTTCATTACCGCGCTTGGTGGCAAGGACAAATTGTACGTCGCTGACCTGTTCGGTGGCTCGCAACCCGAGCACCGCGTCAATGTGCGCGTGATTAACGAATTGGCATGGCATAATCTGTTCATCCGCACATTGCTCGTTCGCCCGACGCAGGAAGAGCTGACCAGCTTCGTACCTGAATATACCATTATCGATTTGCCAAGCTTCCGTGCGGATCCTGCGCGCCATGGCTGCCGCAGTGAGACTGTCATTGCCGTGAACTTCACTGAAAAGCTGATCCTGATTGGCGGCACAGCATATGCTGGTGAGATGAAGAAGTCGGTTTTCGGCATTCTCAATTATTTGTTGCCAGTGAAAGGCGTGATGCCCATGCATTGCTCGGCGAACATCGGCGCCGATGGCGATACTGCCGTGTTCTTTGGCCTGTCCGGTACGGGCAAGACGACTTTGTCTGCGGATGCGAGCCGTACGCTCATCGGCGACGATGAACATGGTTGGTCGGACACCGCTGTCTTCAACTTTGAAGGCGGCTGTTACGCAAAAATGATTCGCTTGTCGGAAGAAGCTGAGCCTGAAATTTTTGCCACAACTAAGCGTTTCGGCACTGTGCTTGAAAATGTCGTTATCGATCAGGACACCCGCGAGCTTGATTTCGACGATAATAGCCTCGCTGAAAACAGCCGCGGTTCGTACCCGATTGAGTTCATCCCGAACACGTCTGAAAAGAATATGGGGCCAGTTCCCAAGACGATCATCTTCCTGACGGCGGACGCCTATGGCGTTTTGCCTCCAATCGCGCGGTTAACACCGGATCAGGCGATGTACCACTTCTTGTCGGGTTACACCGCACGTGTCGCTGGCACTGAAATCGGCGTGACCGAGCCTGAAGCAACATTCTCCACCTGTTTTGGCGCGCCATTCATGCCGCGTCACCCAAGCATTTATGGCAATTTACTGAAAGAGCGGATCGCCAAGGGCGCGGTGCAATGTTGGCTGGTCAATACCGGCTGGACAGGTGGCAAGGCAACGATGCCAGGCATCAGCCGCATGCCGATCAAGGCCACACGCGCATTGCTCAATGCTGCGCTTGATGGGAGCCTTAACGAAGCTGAATTCCGCAAGGATCAGAATTTTGGTTTTGAATTCCCCATTGCAGTTCCGGGTGTCGACAGCGGCATCCTCGATCCGCGCCAAGCATGGGCAGACAAGGCGGAATATGATGTGACGGCGCGCGGTCTTGTTCAGCAGTTTATCGACAACTTCGCGCAATTTGCGGACCATGTCGATGAAGGTGTACGGCAGTCGGCACCCAAAGCCGCTTAATTTGTCCGGACATTGCCGGACAACGCAAAAGGTCCGGACATGTCTGAATATGCAATCCGCCTGTTTGACGATGACGCGTCAATCGTCGATATCGGCGAGCGGCTTATTGCGCGCACATTGCCGCGTGGAAACTGGACGCATGAAGCGCATCTGGCAGCGTGTACATGGTTGGTACGCAATCGGCCAGATATCGACATTGAGCGCGAGTTTCCCGCCATCATTGCCGATTACAATGAGTCCGTCAGCGGTGTGAACGACGATACGCAAGGCTATCACGAGACCATTACGCAGGTGTATGTCGCTGGCGTGAAGGCTCATCTGGCGGAGGTTGGGCTGGAGCTGTCTTTGCACGAGGCTGTAAATGCGCTGCTGCTTTCCGACCGGGGGCGTCGGGACTTGCCGCTCCGGTTTTATTCGAAGGAACGGCTGTTTTCTGTTGCGGCGCGGCGGCGCTTTGTCGAACCAGATCGCGCGAGCCTTGATCTCATTTAAGCTAGTCGAGCCCGCCCTCGACCAATAATACGGCACCATCCGCGCCCGTTACCCGAACACGGGAGCCTATCGCAGCATCTACACCGCGGGCGGACCAGACGCTGTCACCAACTTTTACCCGGCCATTGCCGTTTGTGATCGCCTCTACCACTGTGACGATTTCCCCGGTTAACCGGGCGCCCCGGTCGTTCAGCTTTGCATCTTCGGTTTCGATTGGGTTGTCCTGCAGGAATTTTTTGCCTGCAAAAACGGTCAAAACGGACAATATGGCAAACATCGCGACTTGATATGCGACGGTGATCGGGAGGAAGTAATCGAGCCCCCCGACAATAAGCGCGGCAAGGCCAAGCCACATGAGGAAGAAACCGGGCGCCACCATTTCGGCCACGCCAAGCATCAGCCCAAGAGAGAGCCAGAACCAGTGGGTTGATATCGTGTCGAGCCATTCTGCCATTTTATTACTCCGTAATCTCGATTTCCAAACTGCAGATCTTACCGTAGCCCTGAGCCGTCAGTGCGCGAGCGCTGACGAAAGTCGAAGGGCGTGTACCGGGGGAGCGCAACGTCTTGCTTATAGTCGTCCTTCGACAGGCACAATCGCTTTGCGATTGTTGCTCAGGACTACGGTTTGTATCTCGGCACCACACGCCCTACTTATCTTTTGTCGATAGCGCTTCCTTGGCCAATTCACCAATTCCGCCAAGCGTACCGATCAATTGCGTGGCTTCTACTGGGAACAAGATGGTCTTTGCATTTGGCGATGTTGCGAACTGGCTGATGGCTTCCGTATATTTCTGCGCAATGAAGTAATTCAGCGCCTGCGTGCCTGATGTCGCAATAGAGTCAGAAACCATGACAGTCGCCTTCGCCTCGGCCTCTGCTTCGCGTTCGCGGGCTTCAGCATCACGGAACGCGGCTTCCTTCCGGCCTTCGGCCTGAAGAATTGCGCCCTGCTTTTCACCTTCAGCGCGCAGGATTTCGGCGGCGCGCATGCCCTCTGCCTCAAGAATTTGGGCGCGCTTTTCACGCTCAGCCTTCATTTGCCGCGCCATCGCGTTCGAGATGTCTGCGGGCGGACGAATATCTTTCACTTCCACGCGTGTAATTTTGACGCCCCATGGGCTGGTGGCGTGGTCTACGACGGACAACAGGCGACCGTTGATATCGTCGCGCTTTGACAAGGTTTCATCGAGGTCCATGCTGCCCATAACGGTACGCAGGTTCGTTGTGGTGATTTGCATGATGGCGACATACAGGTCGGATACTTCATAGGCCGCTTTGG
>JBKBTH010000122.1:0-5962 GCA_046290915.1 Sphingorhabdus sp. | reverse complement strand
ATTTGGCGAACACCAGTCATTTGGACGGTCGTGCCGCTTTTCCAGTCGGTCGCGGTAAAAGGTGCCTCGGAAAGCGGTTGCCACGCACCCGCATCGCGCGCCTCAAAACCATAGCCTGACGGGCGCACGGTCACCGCCATGCTCCGCGATTGCAATATCGCGTGGTCGCGCAAGGCCGCAACGCGCGCGGCGAACTGCTCCGCCTCATCGCGTGCGCCGCGATCGGTTGATCGCACCGTCATGACGACCGCTGCGCTCGCAATGCCAATGATAAAAATCACCACCATCAGTTCCACCAGCGTGAAACCGCGTTCATTGGCTTTCATATTGGGGTGGATTGACGGCTTAGTCGCCGAAGATATCGGCATTTTCGTTCTCGCCACCCGGCGCGCCATCGGCACCAAGCGAGTAGATATCAAAGGCACCGTTCTTGCCTGGCGTCGTATATTGATACGGCCGGTTCCACGGGTCAGATGGCAATTTTTTGATATATCCCTGACCGCGTGCGCCCGCCGCAGCGGGCGGCGTGACCAAAGCCTGCAAGCCAGCGCCAGCATCGGGGTAGGTCAGATTATCTAGGCGATATGTCTCCAACGCTTGTCCCAGGACCGCGATGTCGGCCTTTGCCTTTTGCACCATCGCCTTGTCCTGATTTGGCAAGACGTTGATCGCAACGACGGTGGTCAGCAGCGCGAGAATGAACAAGGTCACCATCATTTCGACCAAGGTGAAGCCATTGCGCTGCGTCGCTACGGCCTTGCGGCTGAATTTCTCAGGCGGACGGTTTGTGTCAGTAAACAGATAAAAAATGACGCGGAGCATGACTAAAGTCCCGTTAGGTTTTGAAGTTGAAGGATGGGCAGCAAAATCGCGAGGATGATCACCGCGACCACCCCGCCCATTGCCACGATGATAAGTGGTTCGAGAAGCGAAAGCGCAGTGCTCGTGAAGTTGTCGAATTCGCGTTCGAGATATTCCGCCGCGCGTTCGAGCATCGTGTCCAACTGCCCGGCGCTCTCGCCGCTTGCGGTCAAATATACCAGCAACGGCGGGAAAACCCCGCTTGTGCGCATCGCGCCCGACAGACTGCCGCCGCTGCGCACCGATTCCACAATGTCGTCATTGGCGGCGGATAAAACCTTGTTGCGAATGGTTCCGCCAGTCAGGCGCAGACCCTCTAGCAACGGCAAGCGGCTGGCGACCATCGTCGCCAATGTCCGCGCCATCCGCGCCGCATGCAAATTGCGCAGCAGCTTCCCAAGCAAGGGAATGCGCAGAACAGTGCGGTCAACCGACAAGCGAAATGCTGGCCGCTTAAGCGCTTGGGCAAACAAGAATGCGCCAAGAATGACGGCGATAATAATCACCCAATAATAGTTCGCCAAAAACGCCGATATGCCAATGACGATCCGCGTAATCAGCGGCAGTTGCTGGTCGACATTGTCAAACTGCTCGACCACGCGCGGGACGACCGAGACCATCAAGCCCATGACAACCAACAGGGCGACAAGCGACAAAATCGCGGGATAAGCGAGCGCGCCAATTAATTTTCCGCGCATTTCGGCCTGCCGTTCAAGCAATATGGCCAACCGTTCCGTGATGAGCGGCAATGTGCCTGCCCCCTCGCCCGCTGCAATCATTGCGCGATACAGCGGCGGAAAGCTGTTGCCTTCACGGCGCATGGCATCGGACAGACGCTGCCCCTCGACCACGCCGGAATGCACTTCTGTCAATATCTGGCGGACATGGGGTTGTTCGCTTTGGCGGCTGATCGTGCGCAGCGCTTCCTCCAATGGAGAAACCTGCGCCAATGACGACAATTGCCGCGTAAACAATGTGAGTTGTTTGGCGTTCAGACGTGGCTGCCGCTTGATCGGCAGGCTCGCAAGTGCGGACACGCGCGCCGGGGCTGGTGCGACACTTACGATATAAAGCTTCTTCGATACGAGGCGTTCGCGCGCGGCATCATCATTGGCCGCGGCTATCCGCCCGCGCTGTTCACGGCCATCCGGGTCAATCGCATGATATGCGAATTCAGGCATCTACAATGTCTTCGCGCCGCGAAATGCGAATGGCTTCTTCAGGCGTGGTATGCCCAGCGCGTACCAGCTTGCGTGCAGCAGCGCTGAGGTTGGGTTGGTTCACAAAAGCATGACGCGCAAGGATTGCCTCATCGCCACCGTCGTTAATCAAGCGGCGGATGGTATCATCGACACGGACAGCCTCAAACACCCCAATACGGCCTTGGAACCCTGTGTTGTTGCACTCTGGGCAGCCAACAGCCTTGTAGACCGCTGTGCCCTTGTCAAAGCCCAACAACGAAGCTGCATTGCCATCGGCCTGAACCGTTTCACGGCAGCTTGGGCACAGACGGCGCACCAGACGCTGGGCAATGACCGCGCGCAATGTCGAGGCGAGCAAAAATGGCTCAACCTTCATATCGCGCATCCGCGTGATGGCTCCCAGCGCATCGTTGGTGTGCACCGTTGTAAGCACCAAGTGCCCCGTCAGCGCAGCTTGCACAGCAATATCAGCGGTTTCACGGTCGCGGATTTCTCCGACCATGACGACGTCCGGATCCTGACGTAAAATCGCGCGCAGGCCTGCTGCAAAGGTCATGCCGACCTTGGAATTCACTTGAGTCTGGCCAATGCCTTCGACGGCATATTCAACCGGATCTTCGACGGTGAGGATATTACGCGTGCCATCATTCAGGCGTTTCAGGCCAGCATATAATGTCGTGGTCTTACCCGATCCCGTTGGCCCTGTGACCAAAATGATTCCATTCGGTTCGGCCAGCGCTTCGTTCAAGATTTTGAGCGTTTCTTCCGACATGCCAAGCAAGTCGAGGGAAATCCCTGCATTTTCCTTGTCCAAGATACGCATCACGACGCGTTCGCCTGCGCGGCTTGGCAGCGTCGACACGCGGACATCGACAAGCTTGCCACCCAGCGTCAGCCCAATGCGGCCATCCTGCGGAATGCGGCGCTCTGCGATGTCGAGACGCGCCATCACCTTGATACGGCTGACGACAACTGGCGCGACATTGGCGGGCAACCGGAGGCGTTCCTGCAGCACGCCATCTGCGCGCATGCGGATGACAAGGCCTGTTTCATATGGCTCGATATGAATGTCCGATACGCCTTGGCGGACAGCCTCAGCGATTATGCCATTGATTAGACGGATTACGGGCGCGTCGTCGGCGCTGTCGAGCAGATCATCTGCGCTTGGAAGCATGTCGGACAGCAAATCGCCGTCGTTGGTACCAATCGACCCAGCCATCGCCGCCGCGCTGCCGTCCATCGCATAATGGTCGGACAAATAACGGTCAAATGTCGCATTATCAGCAATCTCGACATCGAATGGCATCGACAGATAGCGCCGGACCTCAAGCAACATCAGCGGGTCAGCGCCCTCACGCATTGCAACCACAATGCGGTCTTCGCTTTCGTGGCGCAGTACCAGGCCATGCGCTTTCGCAAAGGCATAAGGCAAATCAAGCAAAGGTGCGACCAACGCCGTCGAAATGGCGGCATCGGGCTCAACCGACATCGTGGTCGCTTGTGCGGCTGCCCCCTCCTGCGATGCCATTATTGCCCCTCCTTATTGGTCGAAGAGACCGCGCTTGCGGGCACGTCTGCGGCTTGCAACGGACCGCCTGTTTGGGGCCGAACCAAGTTGCCATCGGCGCCAATCATGATGTCATTTGTCCGGACATTTGGTTCTGCCGGCGGCACCGCGCCCATATAGTCACGCAGCAGTTCGTCGATGCTTGGTTCGATATCCGGATTGCGTTTCAACTGCATGTCGCGGACATAGTCGTACCGCCTAGCCGTCAACCGGTCGCCATCTTCGCGGCTGCGCAAGATTGTCGGGCGAATGAAGACCATCAAATTGGTTTTGCTGCGGCTGCGGCTGCGCGATTTGAACAGTTCGCCAATGATCGGAATGTCGCTCAAAAGCGGGATACGCTCAATCGTACGGCGCTCATCATCATTGAGTAGACCACCGATAGCGAGCAATTGCCCGTCGCCAACCGTCAACGTTGTCTCAAATTCGCGCTTGTTGAGGATGAGGTCGCTCGAGCGCGATGATACGGGTCCTGCCACGCTTGAGACCTCTTGTTTCAGGAACAATTTTACATCGCCCTGCGCGTTTACCTGCGGCGTCACCTCAAGCTTGATGCCGACTTCCTGACGCTGAACCGTGCGGAACGCGTTTTCGAAATTGGCGGACAATTGCTCGCCAGTGCTCACGGGTACTTCCTGACCGACAAGGAACTTCGCCTTTTGGTTGTTCAGCGTCACGATATGCGGCGTCGCAAGCAGGTTGGACTCTGTGTCCGCTGCAATCGCGTTGATAATCGTGCCAAAGATCGCGTTCTTGCCGATATCCAGCGCAAAGCCACCAAAGCCACCAGTAGCACTCAAGATCGACGCGGCAGCTGCTTCCTGAAGGCTATCACCAAGCGCGCTGTTCGTCGCGGTCGTGGTGGTGTTGCCATTCACCGTCGTCGTCGTGCGTGTCAGTTCCTCCGCGCCAATTGCCCCTGCAATCGTCAGGATGTTTGGCGTGGCATTGGAGTAATTTGTCGCCGCAAAAGGTGCATCCTTTCCACCGACGAGGAATTGTACGCCGAGCTTCTTGGCCGCTTCATTGCCAATCTCAACAACGATTGCCTCGACCAAAACCTGTTCAGGCCGCGTGTCCAATTGCCGTATCAACTCGCCCAGCGTGCGTTGCACATCGGGATTGGCGGCGATGATGAGCGCGTTAGTGCCTTCATAACGTGTTACCACCACAGGACCGCGGCCACCAATACCGTTCCCGCCAGGGCCGGAGGAAGAAGCAACTATTGGCGCGACGACGGGGGCAGCGCCGCCGCCTGCGACAGGCGCGGCAACCGGCGGCACATCAATCGATGAAGACGATCCACTCTGACCGCCGCCGATCAATGACTGGACTGTTTCCAGCAAGGTCGCAGCATTCGCATGCTCAAGCCGGTAAACGCGAATTTCGGCGCCCGATTGCGCACGCGCATCCAGTTGCTTCGCCATCGCGGCAAAGCGTGCGACCGATGTGGGATCGCCACGCAGCGCAATAGCGTTGCTGCTATCGATTGCCGCGATGGAAACTGGCGAACGCCCGCCCTCGCCGCCTTGACCGGCAAGACCCTGAAGCGCGGTGGCGATTTCACGCGCACCGGCGTTATCGAGCGCAACAATCTGGGTCGCAGCGCTATCGCGGTCAATCTGGCGGATTAGGTCGCGAATGCGGCGAATGTTGTCGGCATAATCGGCGACTACAAGGCTGTTTGCGCTTTTGTTGGCCGTCAACGAGCCTTCGCGGCTCACCAATGGACGAAGCGTTTCTACAGCTGATGTCGCATCAATCGAGCGCAGGCGGAACACTTCAGTCACAAACTGGCTTGATGTTGCCGCCCTGCTGCCGACCCGTGTCGGTTGTGTAGCGGCGCCTTCGGACGGTTGAACGCGGTATCCGCCGCCACGAATGGGAATGGCGACAAGGCCGTTTGCACGCAGCGTCGAGAGGAACACTTCAAAATATTCCGAACGCGACAATGGACGGTCGGTCACCACCGACACCTTACCATTCACGCGACCATCGACGATGAAGGTCTGGCCAGTGACGCGGGCGGCATCCTGCACAAAGGCACGGATATCAGCATCGCGGACATTCAGGGTGTGCTGAGCGGCGACAGGCTGGGCAAAAACAAGCGCACTGCACGCCAGCAAAAGGGTAAATTTACGGATCACTGTTGTTCCAGATTTAGAGCAATGGGGACCTTTGCACCGCCACGTTCAACTTCAACGCTTAAGCGGGCTCCGGGCCTGATTTGAGAAGCAATGTCAGCCGCCGAGGAGACCGGACGGCCGTTGATACCAACGACAATATCGCCAGCCTGAAATCCAGCGAGGCGCAACATCGTGCCGTCATCGCG
>JBKBTH010000121.1:0-5962 GCA_046290915.1 Sphingorhabdus sp. | reverse complement strand
GCATAAGGCATAGACATTGCGTTGCCGTCGTTGATCTGGCTGAACAGAAATGCATCGGTCGGGTCAATGACGAGGCCGCAAAACACGCCTGGCATTGCGTTACACGCCAACATTGAACCCATTCCAGTACCACAACCGGTGACGACAAAATCAGCCGCTTTGGAGTTCAACAAAATGCCAGCGAGTAAGCCGTTCATCACATAGGTCAGCGACGCTGAATCCTCTGCTGTGTACATGCCATAATTGAAAACCTGATGGCCCAATGGCTCAGCAACTGCAGTGAGTGCATCGTTAATGATGCTGTTCTTAGCCGCCTGGCTATTTTCCGTGATGAGAGCGATCTTCATAAATATCCTTTCCCGTCAAACCCGATGGTTTGTTACCTAAATCTGCAATGAAGGTAACCGGTGTCATCTGCAAGTGCAATATCGTCATTTCATAGGTGGAGCGACTGAACCGCGCCGCACGAGCGTCGAAACGAAAGTCGATGGCTCTTGGTCCTCTGGCGAGACAGATGTCGCATCGCCAATAATCTTAAGCGCTGCCGACCGGCCCATGGCAACAATTGGCCATCGCACTGTCGTAAGCGGCGGCCAAACGCGCGCTGCAATGGGCGTGTCATCGAAACCGATGATCGATAATTCCTCCGGCACAGCAATACCGCGCGACCGCGCCGCGAACAGAACACCAGCGGCCATTTCGTCGTTACACGCGAAAATCGCCGTCGGGCGGGGCTGCAAATCGAATAAGCTTTCGGCCGCAGCAATTCCTGATTCGAACGTGTATTGACCATCAGCGATAAGACTGCGGGGCAGCTTAATACCCGCCTCTGCCAACGCGAATTCAAACCCGTCGCGCCTGACTTGAGCTGAGTTAAAGCCATGTGGCCCAGAAATCAGTCCAATGCGGCGATGGCCATGCGCGATGAGATGTCGAGTCGCCTCAATCACTGCATCCCTGTCATTGGATGCGACCATATGATCGGGATCATCCAGCACCGACGACCCCATGCGCACATATTTGCAGTTCACTTCCTCGCACAGACGCGCCAGTGCATCTATTTCCGAAATGGGCGGCAATAAAACAACACCATAAAGCCGTTGTCGCACCAAAAAGCTGCGCACATCGTCAAGCATTTCAGGCGAGCCCCTGTCCACCGGACGCACCACAAGTTCAAAGTCGGTGTCACGCAGCGCCTCCAATATGCCTTGCTGCATATTGAGTATCATCTGCGCATTCGGGTTGTCGTGGACAAGCCCAATCAGAAAGTTCCGGCCCAACGCCAGCGCACGCGCTTGTGGATTTGGAACATAGCCCGTTTCACGAATGACAGCCTCAATCTTTTCCCGCGTATCGTCATGCAACGAGCCAGAGCGGTTTATGACCCGGCTAACCGTCTTTTTTGATACCCCGGCAAGCCGTGCGATATCGTTGATCGTCGGCTTTGCCACCGCCTTGGTCCGAGGTTTTGGGGCACTCTTCATATTGTCTGCATAGCAAGAAAAGCACGTCGATACAGCAAAAGTTGCGAACAACATCTGGCGCATCCTTGCAAATGACACCGGTTTCCCATAACAACCCGCATAACGGGATTTTCAATGAGGGACGCAGATTATATCTGCGCAAATGGTCGTCAATGATAGCAGAGGATATCGCCAACCGGTTTGTTGCAGCGCGGCGTCGTGGCCGCCATCTGCCGGAATATCCAGGCCCCGTACCTGATAGTCTGTCCGCAGCTTATGCGGTTCAGGACGCGGCCATTCATGCAACCGGCCAGTCCGTCATCGGATGGAAGGTCGGACGTATTTTTCCGCCGCTGTCTGAAAAATTTGGCGCAAACCGCTTGGCTGGCCCGATTTTTACATCACACACTTTGTCCGGAAACGCTGTCGCGTCAGGCAACATATTCACCGGCGGATTTGGCGCGGCCGAGGCCGAGTTTCTCATCAAAATCCGTTCCGACCTGCCGCTTGGCAAGCATGATTACACATTGGAAGAAGCCGAACGCCAAATCGATGCTGTTCATGTCGGCATCGAAATCGCAAGCTCACCTTTGCCCACCATTAATGAGCTGGGACCAGCGGTGACCGTATCGGATTTCGGCAACAATAATGGTCTGATTATTGGCCAAGAGATACCTGATTGGCAGAACACCAACTTTGCCGACTGGAACGTCCAGTTGGAGATTGATGGCGACGTGGCCGGAAGTGGCTCAGCCAACACCTTCCCTGATGGCCCTCTTGGCTCAGTGCGCTTCCTGCTCAACAATTTGGGTGAACGCGGCATCGCTGTTAAAGCTGGCACATGGATTTCGTCGGGCGCCGTAACTGGCGTTCATCAGGTCATGCCAGGACAATCGGTACAGGCAATTTTTGATACATCGTTTTTGGTAAGCTGCACAATAGAGGCCGCGCCAATCGTCTGAATACATCTATGAGAGGATGATTTATGGAGACCGCATCAATTCCGGAACGGACTGGCCGATACCGCTGGGCCATCATCGCCCTCTTATTCTTCGCAACGACAGTCAATTATATTGACCGCACGATGCTCGGGCTCCTCGCGCCCACACTTCAAACCGAATTAAAATGGAATGAGGATGATTACGGAAATATCGTAACCGCATTTCAGGCAGCATATGCGCTTGGATTTCTATTCATGGGCTATGTCATCGACAGGTTCGGACCGAAAATCGGTTATGCGATTGCGATTTCCATTTGGACCATCGGCCATGTCGCGCATGGCTTTGGCGGTTCGGTTGCATCGTTCATGGCCGCCCGCGCGGTTCTTGGCGTTGGCGAGGCAGGCCACTTCCCGGCCGTTGTTCGTTCCAGCAGCGAATGGTTTCCGCAAAAAGAGCGCGCTTATGCGATCGGCTGGGTCAATTCCGGCACGACAATTGGCGTTATCCTGACCGCACCCACTTTATGGATATTCATGCAGGCGCTTGGCCTGGGTTGGCGCGAGACCTTTATCTATTCGGGCGCATTCGGTGTCGTGCTGCTCGGCCTGTGGCTCTGGTTATACAGCAACCCGCGCGAAAGCGGCAAAGTCAGCGAAGGCGAGCTTAAGTGGATTGAGCATGATCCGCCCGAGAAGATCGAGAAAATCGGCTGGAGCCGGATCGTCCGCAAACGCGAAGCATGGGCCTTTGCCAGCGCCAAGTTCCTTACCGACCCGGTTTGGTTCCTGATGCTGTTCTGGCTGCCCAAATATTTTAGCACGACCTATAATGTCGACCTCAAAGTCGTGCTTTTGCCGATGATCCTGATGTACCTATTGTCCGACGTGGGCAGCATCGCCGGCGGCTGGTTCTCTTCGCGGCTGATCCAGCAGGGGCGAACCCCCAATTTTGCACGCAAGGTCACGATGATTATCGCAGGCCTATGTGTGCTGCCTTTGCTCTTTGTCACTGGCGTCAGCAATATGTGGCTTGCGGTTCTGCTCATTGGCATTGCGCTCGCTGGGCATCAGGCATTCTCCACCAACCTACTTTCCATTCCGCCCGATATGTTTCCAAAACGCGCCGTTGGTAGCGTCATTGGTCTTGGCGGATTTGCTGGCGGTATTGGCGGTATGATCATGGCGAAGTCGACAGGACTTGTCCTTGATGCAACAGCGGGAAATTACACCATCATCTTCGCGATGTGCACGACGGTATACTTCCTGGCCGTTATCTCCATCCACCTGTTGTCACCACGTCTTGCAAAGGTTGAAGTGCAATAGGCCATGGCGCCGCGCCTTATCATTGCCAACGTGCGCGACAATGTTGCGATAGCGATCGCTGACCTTGCAGCGGGTGATGTCCTGACAAACGGGTGTGTTGTCGCTGAACCCATTGCGGCGGGCCATAAGGTCGCCTTGACCGCAATTACCAGCGGCGACGCGGTTATCAAGCTTGGCCAACGCATTGGCCTTGCGTCGGAAGCCATTGTCGCGGGCGGTCATGTCCATAGCCACAATTTGCATTTTGCACGGACGCCGGCGGCAAGTGAGACAGGCGTAGATCTGCGCACACCCAGCCCGATTGAGGCCAGCTTCGAAGGGTTTGTGCGTGCCGATGGCCGAGTTGGCACGCGCAACTTCATTGGCATTCTGACTTCGGTCAATTGCTCGGCAACCGTGGCGCGCCGTATTGCGGCCCATTTTACTCCGGAACGCCTCGCCGCTTTTCCCTATGTTGACGGAGTCGTCGCCTTCACCCACCATTCGGGATGCGGCATAGCGAAAGAAGGGCGTGGCATCGAAAATCTGCGTCACACCATCACGGGATACGCCACGAACCCCAACTTCGCTGGCGTCCTGCTGGTCGGGCTTGGCTGCGAAGTGAACCAAATTCAGGACATGACTGGCTTTTGCGGTGAAGCGCTCAACATTCAAGATGTGGGCGGGACCGCTGCTGCGATCAGCGCAGGCATCGAGATTGCCCAGCGGCTTGTGCGCAGCGCCAACGCATGCCGTCGTCAATCGGTATCAGCCGCGAATTTGACCATTGGTCTGCAATGCGGCGCGTCCGATGGCTATTCCGCCATCACCGCGAACCCCGCATTGGGGGCAGCAGTAGACCGGCTGGTAGCCGCAGGCGGCCGCGCTATCTTGTCCGAAACGCCGGAGATCTATGGCGCTGAGCATCTTCTTGTGCGCCGCGCTGCTTCGGCGGAGGTTGCCGATACGCTCGCCGAGCGGCTTACCTGGTGGGAGGAATATGCCGCGCGCGATGGCGCAAGCCTCGACAACAACCCGTCGCCGGGGAACAAGGCGGGCGGCATCACCACTATTCTCGAAAAATCCTTGGGCGCGGTCGCCAAAGCAGGTTCAACGCCGCTTAACGCAGTCATAGACTACGCCCGAACAGTAACGGCACCTGGGCTTACCTTCATGGACTCGCCGGGATATGACCCATGCTCTGCCACTGGGCAAATCGCAGGCGGCGCGCATTTGATATTGTTCACGACAGGCCGTGGTTCGGTTTTCGGCTCGATCCCCTCGCCGACCATCAAGCTTGCATCCAACGCAGCGTTAGCGCGCAATATGGCGGACGACATCGATGTGGATTGCAGCACCATATTGGACGGCGAGACCGTCGAGGATGTAGGCGCGCAGATCTTCGCACGCATTCTTGAAACCGCTAGCGGCCGCAAAACCGCGTCAGAACTGCTTGGCCTCGGCGAAAACGAATGGGTGCCTTGGATACCCGGCGCAACATATTGAACTAAGTCATTTTTAAGTAGCGCCGGAATGCGCTGTTCCTAGAAACCCATGAAGCGAACATTGCCCTCAACTGGCTCACGCTGCCGATCAAAGCCATTCACCGCAGCCTCTTCATCGCGGTAGCCGATGGCAATCCCGCAGAAGAAAATATGCGTCTCATCCGACACGCCGATAAATTCCTTGATGAGTTTTGCATGCATCGCAAGGAATTCTTGAGGACAAGTGTCCAGACCTTCCGCACGCAGCAGCAGCATGATTGTTTGCAACCACATCCCTACATCGGACCATTGCGGGGAACCCATGCGGCGATCAAAATAGCACATCAGCACAGCCGGTGCTTTGAACGACATGACGTTGTTGTGCACGAAGTCACTACGCGCATCGGCATCCGAACGGCCAATACCCATAGCCTGATACATAGACGCCCCAACTTGTTGCAGGCGCGCCTTACATTCGGGGATTACTTCGGGATCGGACCATGAATATTCCGGCGGGTCCTGCATTGGCGATGCCAACATCTTCGCCTGCAGATCAGCGAGCGGCGCCCCTGTCAGGATCGTCGCCTCCCAAGGTTGGAAGTTGCAGCCAGACGGCGCCCAGCGTGCGGTATCCATCACCCGATGTAGTACATCCAGTGGCACGGCCTCAGGCTTGAAAGCCCGGATGGAACGACGGGAAAGTACGGCTTCGCTAACAGTCAGTTGGTTCATGCGGTGCCAACTGCCCGCCAAACAGTGATTGGTCAAGCTTA
>JBKBTH010000120.1:0-5977 GCA_046290915.1 Sphingorhabdus sp. | reverse complement strand
CCGCAACCGCGATGGTTGGCGCGTTGGCTGCTTATTATCGCCAAATCCCAGTGAGCCATGTCGAGGCGGGTTTGCGCAGTTACAATATTTACCAGCCATGGCCCGAGGAAGTGAACCGGAAGATTATCGGCACGATTGCCGATCAGCATTTCGCGCCCACTAATGTGTCGGCCGCTGCACTCGCCGCTGAGGCAGTTTCGTCGGAAAGCATTTTCGTCACCGGCAACACCGTAATTGACGCGCTGCACTGGGTAAGTGACCGCATCGCGCAAAACCCCGCATTGGCGGCAAGCCTCGCACCGTTTGAAGAGCACTTCCGCGGACGCAAGATCATTGGCATCACAACCCACCGCCGCGAGAATTTTGGCGACGGCATGGACAATATAGCGGCAGCGATAAAAGCAATTGCGGCGCGCGATGACGTTGCGTGCATATTCCCAGTACATATGAACCCCAACGTCCGGGCGGTCATGGATGCAACACTTGGCGATTTACCCAACGTCGCCATGATCGAGCCTTTGGACTATCCCAACTTTGCCCGTCTGCTGTCGATATCGCACATCATGTTAACCGATAGTGGCGGCGTTCAGGAAGAGGCACCAGCGCTTGGGAAGCCTGTGTTGGTGATGCGCGATACAACCGAGCGCCCCGAAGGTGTCACGGCGGGCACGGCAAAGCTGATCGGTACCGATAAAGACCGCATCATTTCCGAAATTTTCACTCTTTTAGACGATGATGCCGCCTATTCAGCAATGGCCCGCGCGCACAATCCATTTGGGGATGGTCACGCAAGCCAGCGCATAGCGGAGATCATCTATAATGCTAGTCGACAAGAAACCTGACGTATGTGTGGTCGGCCTGGGGTATATTGGCCTACCAACAGCAGCCGTTATTGCCCGTTCGGGTTGCCGCGTCGTCGGCGTCGACGTTAACCAGTCTGTTGTCGATACGATCAACCGTGGCGAAATCCATATTGAAGAGGTTGATCTCGACGGTCTCGTTCAAGGTGTCGTTTCGCGGCAAATGTTGCGCGCATCGACGATGGTTGAGACGGCCGATGTATTCGTCATTGCCGTGCCAACGCCGTTTGATGACAATCACGCCCCCGACATCAGCTATGTGTTGAATGCAGCGACCAATATCGCAGCCGCGCTGAAGGTCGGTGACACGATCATCTTGGAATCCACGTCACCCGTCGGCACAACGAACCGCGTTCGCGACCTCATTGCGCAGCTGCGCCCTGACCTGAAAATTCCTGGCATCACGTCCGAAACCCCCGATGTTTCGATCGCTTATTGCCCCGAGCGTGTTCTTCCCGGGCGCATATTGGAAGAACTGACCAATAACGACCGCTCCATCGGCGGTATTACGCCGCGTTGTGCACGCAAGGCGCTAACGTTCTACAAACGATTTGTGCGCGGTGAGTGCGTCACGACCGACGCCCGTTCCGCTGAAATGACGAAGCTTGTCGAGAACGCATTTCGTGATGTGAACATCGCATTCGCCAATGAATTGTCGATGGTCGCAGATCACATGGGACTTGATGTCTGGGAAGTCATTCGCCTCGCCAACCGGCATCCGCGCGTCAACATCTTGCAACCTGGCCCTGGCGTCGGCGGTCATTGTATTGCGGTTGATCCCTGGTTTATCGTCCATGGCGCGCCAGACCAAAGCCCGCTCATTCGCACTGCGCGCAACGTTAACGACGGCAAGATTGACCACGTCATCGCCCGCGCCCGCAAGATGATATTGGAAAACCCCGGCATGAAAATTGGCTGCATGGGGCTGGCATTCAAAGCCAATATTGACGATTTCCGCGAGAGCCCCGCGCTGAAGGCAGCAAAAACACTTGCCGAAGAATTTGGTGACCGCATTTATGTGATCGAGCCTTATGCGGCAGAACTGCCCGCGCCCTTTGACGGCACCTGCGCCAAACTGGTCGATATCGACCGCGCGCTATTGGAATGTGGCATGCTGATAACGCTGGTCGACCATGACAGTTTCAAAGCCATTCCCTTGGCGGAACGCGCTGGAAAAATTGTCTATGACGTCCGCGGTATCTGGCCGGACCAGCCTGAAAATGCGGTACAGAGCCAACTTCGGCTCGCCAGCTAGGTTGCAACCGCTAGCCGGCTGCTGCTGGGTTGACTGAACTTGCCGACGCAAGACTTGTTCCTGCAACGATAAAGTCATAAGGCGCAGGCTATCGGCAGTCGCCTTCAAAAGGGTATCGTAATGAAAATCGCAATGATCGGTTCGGGCTATGTTGGCCTTGTATCTGGCGCATGTTTTGCAGATTTCGGGCATGAAGTTGTCTGTGTGGACAAGGACGAAGGCAAGATTTTGCGTTTGAACGCGAATATCATGCCGATTTACGAACCGGGTCTTGATGCCTTGGTAAAGACCAATGTCGACGCTGGCCGGTTAAGCTTTTCAACCGATGTCCTTCAATCGGTCAGAGGTTGCGGTGCGATCTTCATTGCCGTTGGTACACCATCACGCCGCGGCGATGGCCATGCGGACTTGAGCTATGTTTATGCAGCGGCCGAAGAGTTGGCACGCGCTATCGATCCCGGCACTGTAGTCGTTACAAAGTCGACCGTTCCTGTCGGCACGGGCGACGAGGTTGAGCGCATCATTCGCGAAACCAGCCCTGACCTTGAATTTGCGGTTGTTTCAAACCCTGAATTCCTGCGCGAAGGCGCAGCCATCGGTGACTTCAAACGCCCCGACCGTATCGTCGTTGGCAGCGATGTCGAATGGGCCCGCGATGTGATGCGCGCAATTTACCGCCCGTTGTTTCTGAATGAATCACCCTTGCTGTTCACCAGCCGCCGTTCGTCAGAGCTTATCAAATATGCAGCAAACGCCTTTCTCGCGACCAAGATCACCTTCATCAATGAAATGGCTGATCTGTGCGAAAAACTGGGTGCCAATGTCCAAGACGTTTCGCGCGGCATTGGTTTGGATAACCGCATTGGTCCAAAGTTCCTGCATGCTGGCCCGGGCTATGGTGGCAGTTGCTTTCCAAAGGACACGCTGGCGTTGCTCAAGACTGCGCAGGACAATGAAACACCCGTTCGCGTGGTCGAGGCCGTCGTTCAGGCCAATGACCTTCGAAAGCGTGCTATGGGCCGCAAGATCATCAATGCCTTGGGCGGTGATGTGCGCGGCATGAAGGTCGGCTTGCTTGGCCTGACGTTCAAACCCAATACTGACGATATGCGCGATGCCCCGTCGATCGCGATTGTCCAGACATTGCTGGATGCCGGCGCCGTCGTGCATGCGCATGATCCGGAAGGCATGGAGGAAGCCGCCAAGATCTTGCCCGACGTGGTGATGACTGACAGCGCCTACAGCGCAGCGCAAGATGCGCACGCCGTTGCCTTGGTGACCGAGTGGGACGCCTATCGCGCATTGGACTTAAAGAAACTCCACGCGGCAATGGCTGGCGACGTCTTGGTCGATCTGCGCAACATCTACCGCGTAGAAGAAGCACAGGCCGCCGGGTTCAACTATATCAGCGTCGGGCGCTGACCGACCTGATTTAATTTACCTGCCGGTCATATCCCGCCCAATAGGGTGCACGTAAATCCTTGCGCAAGATCTTGCCCGATGCGTTGCGCGGCAATGCATCAATAATGTCGACCGAACGCGGTACCTTGAACCCTGCAATACGTTCGCGGGCCCAACCCATGACGCTTTCGACGTCAACTTGCGCGCCGGGCTTAGCAACACAGACCGCCTTCACCGCTTCGCCCCATTTGGCATCAGGCACGCCGATGACGGCGACCTCAAGCACATCCGGGTGCCCGTAAATCGCGCTTTCGACTTCAGCGGGATAGACATTTTCCCCGCCCGTGATGATCATGTCTTTCACGCGGTCGTGAATGTATAAATAGCCGTCTTCATCGAGATATCCGGCATCGCCCGTTTTTATCCAGCCGCCGTCGGCAACGGTGCCTTTGGTTGCGTCGGGCAAGTTCCAATAGCCAATCATATTATTCGAAGACCGCGTCCACACTTCACCGACCTCCCCGACCGGCATGTCGTTGCCTGCGCCATCGACAATACGCAGATCTACCCCTGGAAGCGGCTTTCCGGCCGAGCGCATTCTTTTATTGCCATTGGGGTCGTGGTCCTCGGGCGGCAACATGCAGATTGTGCCGGTCGTCTCGGTCATGCCGTAAACCTGAATAAATTGCGCGTTAAACACATCCATACATTGCCGCAGCAGCTCGAGCGGAATGGGCGCGGCGCCGTACAGGATATATTTGAGGCGGCTGTAATCTACCGTTCGGCATCGCGGGTGATTGACCATCATCTGCAAGGCAGCAGGCACGATGAACAACCGAGTAGCACCTCCTTTTTCGATCGCGTCAAAAACCATGTCAGGCGAAAACTCGGCCTGGACCAACCCCGGCAAGCCAGACGCAAGTGCCATTATGCCAAGCCCAGTCCCGCCAATATGCGCGCAGGGCATGGCGATGAGGACGACTTCGTCATCCTCCCATTTGGTATAAGCATGATCGGAATCTGCGGACTGTTTGCGCAACGCAAACAGGTTGCGATTGGACAGCACGGCGCCTTTCGGATTACCGGTGGTGCCTGATGTGTAGAGCTGGAGCACCGCGTCGTCTGCGTTAGCCGGTTCAAATGCAGCGCGCGGCGTCGCGTCGATCATCCGCCGCGCGTCATCCTCAGCTATCACATGTTCAACTGTTGGCATGTCTTCGGCAAGTGCTTGAACGCCCGCGTCAAACCCCTGCCCTGCAAACAATACGCGCGCGCCGGTGTCTTTGGCGATATACGCCCACTCTGCAGGCGCGAGCCGCCAACCAATGGGCACCATAACGATGCCAACGCGCGCGGCTCCATAAAACAACGAGAAGTAAAGATCACTGTTCTTGCCAATCCACGCAATCCGGTCACCTTTCTTAAGACCAAGGCCGATCAGCATCGACGCAATTTTGGCAGTGTGTTCTTCCAACCCGGCATAGCTTAATGCGCGATCATCTTGCGAAAGTGCTGGCCAATCGGGGCGGTCTTTTGCCCAATGGGTCAGGAACCCGTCAAAGGTCACAATATCGAAATCGGCCACCGCCATGTCATCTCTCCCAAGATTGGGCCGCGTTTGGCAGAGGCCCAGATGCATTTTGTCGAGAGATTATAGCCACATGTCAACAAACTCATTACGTGTTGGTTACCCCCTTTAAATGCTAGGATTCTCTCATGACGAAAACATTTCAACTGACTGCAATCCTTTTACTGGCAGGTGTCAGCTTGCCCGCTGCCGCGCAAAATGAATCCAAGCGCGAAATCGTTGTAACCGCGCGTTCGTTGAAAGACACAGAGGCTGATTTGAAAGCCTGCATCGCGCGCAAATGCCCGCCAGATCAGGATATCAAAGCCACGCTAGCGCATGCCGAAAACCAGTTTGTCGAAGGCGACTATCGTGATGCGCGGGCGACTTTAGCAAATGCGCTCGGCCGCAATCGCAAGCATAAAGAGCAGTTCCCCATCGAAGTGTCTGATTTGCTGCGCGCAAATGGCAATGTTGCCGCCCATTTGGGCGAATCCAACATTTACCGGCTATCCGTGCTCGATATGCGCGACACGTTGAAAGGTGCGCTTAAGCCCAATGACTTCCGTGTGTTCGGAGCAGAAATAGAAGTGGCGGATTCGCGTTTGAAACTTGGCTATCTGGAAGAAGCCAGCGACAAATATCTCGAAATCGAACGGCGGGCGCTCGCTGCTGGCCTGCCTCAGGTCGCGGCCATGGCGCGGCTGCGCGATCTTTCGCTTCGCGTGCAACGTGCAGAAACAGAAAAGACAGCCTATCGCCGCAAAGATGCAACCGACGCGATTGATATGTTTTTGAAAGAGCCAACCGGCGGCGCTGAAGAATTCAAGATTGTTGCTGAAGTCTTGAAGTCGCGCATGGACCGCAATGGCGGAAATAACGAAACCACGGACA
>JBKBTH010000119.1:4010-6003 GCA_046290915.1 Sphingorhabdus sp. | reverse complement strand
CGTATGTGGCACTGCGGCGCAAACCGGCGAAACGCAATTGGTCGAAGATGTACACGCCTTTCCCGGGCATATCGCGTGCGATGCCAACAGCGCGTCCGAACTTGTCGTGCCTGTAAAGCGCGATGGCAAAGTGATCGCCGTGGTTGACCTTGATAGCCCCTCGCTAAATCGTTTCGACAATGATGACGTGTTGGGCATAGAATCGCTCGTCGGGGTTATCGCCGACCGTATCTAAGTGCATTGCCTCATTTTGGAACAGCGACCAATTCGGCAAGTAATTTACATCAGCCTGAATGGTCAAGCGCACTATAAAATGTTAAACAACTCTTAACCATTGAGTCCCGCCCGTCCCGGCGTTGGGATGCTTAGGGAGTAGTTTAACATGAATACTTTCCTTTTTTCGGGCGTAGCCGCAGCTGGACTGATGTTGTCCGGTGCGCCTGCAGTCGCAAGCAGTGCGGTTTCCGCGCTGGAATCATCGCAGACCCCAAGCGCGCTGGTGATGGTTGCGCATGGCCGGAAAGCAGGCAGCAGCGTTGCGACACCTGGCCAATATAATGTCAGCTTTCGTCCACGCCCGGGCTTCAATGGTATTCCGCGGACCGATGTGTATCGCCGCCCTTATCGCGGGTTCATCCTGCCCAGCTATTGGGTGCAACCCACATTTTATGTGTCGAACTTCAACCGTTATGGCTTGAGCACGCCGATGCAAGGGTACAACTGGACGCGTTATTATGACGATGCCGTCCTGACCGACAGCCGCGGTTATGTGCAAGACTATCGCAGCGGCGTGAACTGGAATGACCAGAACGACCGCACAAGTGACTATCAAGAAGCTGATTATGGCCCTGCCATTCTTCCCGATGGCAATGCCTATAACTGGAACGATGACAGCAATGTCGTTTATGCCGCCCCTGACGGATCAAGCTACAGCTATGATGGCAATTGGCGCGGTGACTATGTCGACCCCCAAGGCCGCGTTTTTGAAGGTGAATGGGAAGGCCGCGTTACGCGTCAGGATGGCGTAGCTGGCCCCGGTTACCCTGCCCCGCGTCAGCCAATGCCAGCTCCTGTACCGCAGCGTCCGGACGCAGGCGCGCCTTATGGGCAAACCAATAACCCAGTGACTTACGGTTACGATGCCCGCCGCGACCGCGAAAATAATTACACCGTGCCGCGTGGCTATGAAAATTACGAACGCTGCCTGAAAAGCAATGGCTTAAAAGGAGCGGCAATCGGCGCGTTGATTGGCGGCGTTGCGGGCAATCGCATTGCGGGCCGTGGCAACCGCACCGGCGGTTCGCTTTTGGGTGCAGGCATTGGTGGGCTTTTGGGTGTGGCGGCTGAAAAGGCGAGCAACAATTGCCGCAAACATCATCCAAGCGAAAACCGTTCGCCGGTCTATTCCTATGCACAGCCGCAGCAGCCTTATTATTACTACGCGCAACCGCAGCAGGTCTATTATTATGCGCCGCAACCGGCATATGGCGCAGGCGTGCAAGGTGGGTATTATTACTATCCGCAAGCCATGCCCGCACCGACAGTCGTGACGGGAGCGCCCTATACAACCACGACAACGACGGTGACTGAAGAGGTCTATTACGAAAACGTACCGACTGCGCCGCGCAAAAAGGCAGTGCGCAAATGGAAGCCAAAACCGCGTTGTTCTTGCCGGTAAGCCCTGGCCAAACCGGCTAGAAAAGGCGCGCTATAGCAGGTGATTGTACACCAATATGCCTAGCACCAGCGCGAGCACGACGCCTGCTGCTTTGCTGGCAACACCAAGCCAGTAATTGAGCGGCAATTGGTCGCGCGAACTGTCATGCTCTTCATGTGCGAGCCTGCTCTTGCCGGTGCGCAAATCATGCAACAGCGTCATCAAACTGAGCGCACCGATCAGGGCAAGCCCAAACAATAGGATGTACGGCAGGGATTGGTTCATGTCATTTCAACCTGATGGTCAGTTCTGCTCATAGCCTTAGCCTCGTTTTAC
>JBKBTH010000119.1:0-3910 GCA_046290915.1 Sphingorhabdus sp. | reverse complement strand
AGGATGTACGGCAGGGATTGGTTCATGTCATTTCAACCTGATGGTCAGTTCTGCTCATAGCCTTAGCCTCGTTTTACCCTAAATCCCGCAGTGGCGAAACGATAATAGCCTGTTTTCAGAATGACTACGGTTCCGCAAAAGTCGTGCCTGTTGCGATACCCATATTTGGGTGTTAGTTCCTGCTTCGAACTTAATTGAGGCTCTTCCCCTATGCGCCACCTGCTCTTTGCGATCGCTTTCTCAGCATCGATTTCCGTCGCACCGGCCTATGCCGCAGAGGACAAAGCCCAGGCAGCCACAACTGACCCCGATCAAGTGATCAAATGCCGCAAGGTTGAAGTAACCGGGTCGCTGCTCAAAAAAGGCAAGGTTTGCCGCACCATCGCCGAATGGAGGAAAATCCAGGAAAACGGCAACCGCACCGCACGCGCAATTATAGAAGAAGGCGCAAAGCCAACCAATTAATCTGCAAAGCGGCGCAACGCGTTATGCGTTGTTCCGCGACAACGGATAGCCTGCGTTCCGATCTACGCATACCGGACGGCTGGATTTAGGGTATCATTTCGCACTTGCAGCAATATCTGTAATCGTCTAATTGACTTTTTATCCGCTGGACCTGACGTTGTTAGGTGGCTCGGCCCGGCGCCTATCCCCGGGATAACCTTTTATCCAATCCGCATCTCGAATTTATAGACGAAGACCTATCTGGTTCTGACGTTGGTTCGGTTGCGTTGCATCGATACAAGAACAAGGTCTGACATGTCTAAATTTGAAACCATCAAAAGTGAGTGGTTATCCAACCCCAAAGGCGACATTCTTGCAGGGATAGTTGTTGCGCTTGCGCTTATTCCTGAAGCCATCGGCTTCTCGATTATCGCCGGGGTCGACCCACGTGTCGGCCTTTACGCTTCGTTTTCTATCGCAGTGATAATCTCACTGGTCGGTGGGCGGCAGGGCATGATTTCGGCGGCCACTGCAGCCATTGCTGTTCTGGTACTCCCACTGATCCGCGATCACGGTGTCGACTATCTTTTCGCCGCAACGATCCTAATGGGCATAATCCAGCTGATTGCTGGGTTTTTGCGGCTGAATGTCCTGATGCAATATGTATCGCGTTCCGTTATCACCGGCTTTGTAAATGCGCTGGCTATCCTGATTTTCATGGCACAGCTGCCTGAACTCACCAATGTGCCATTGCTAACATATGCTCTGGTCGCGGGTGGCCTCACGATAATTTATCTGGTCCCTTATTTGACCAAGGCTGTCCCTTCACCGCTCATCGCAATCGTGTTTTTGACCGCGCTGGTTTATTACACCGGTTTCGATGTGCGGACTGTTGGTGACATGGGTGAACTTCCCTCATCTCTCCCAGCGTGGCTCATTCCAAATGTGCCGTTCACGCTGGAAACCCTCCAGATCATTTTACCTTACTCGCTGACCATGGCAGCGGTTGGTTTGCTTGAATCAATGATGACCGCGCAGATAGTCGATGATCTGACCGACACGCCATCGGATAAGCAGCGCGAAATGAAGGGTCAGGGCATTGCCAACTTCTTCACCGGCTTCCTTGGAGGAATGGGCGGTTGTGCCATGATCGGCCAGTCTGTTATCAACGTAAAATCCGGTGGCGAAACGCGGCTATCGACATTTGTCTCGGGATCGTTCCTGTTATTTCTAATCCTTGTGCTCGGTTCACTGGTGGCAATAATTCCCATGGCGGCACTTGTTGCGGTGATGATAATGGTCTCGATCGGAACCTTCTCATGGGGTTCTATAAGAGATATCCGCCATCATCCGTGGCAGTCATCAGTTGTAATGTTGGTCACTGTTGTGATCGTTGTATGGACACATGATTTGGCGCAGGGTGTGCTTGCAGGTGTGATCCTGTCAGGACTGTTTTTCGCAAGCAAAGTGAAGCGCATATTCACTGTAGAGTCCGAACTGTCAGCCGATGGCTTAACCCGCCGATATCAGGTGTCCGGTCAGGTGTTTTTCGCTTCGTCCGAGAGCTTCGTTGAAGCCTTTGACTTCAAAGAGGTCCTGGACCGCGTCGTCATCGACGTCTCGCAAGCCCATTTCTGGGATATCTCGGCGGTTGGAACACTGGATAAAGCGATCCTGAAATTCCGCCGTGAAGGAACCGAGGTAAGTGTCATTGGCCTTAATGAAGCCAGCGCATCGATGGTCGATCGCTTTGCCATTCACGACAAGCCGGGCGCTGAAGCGCAACTCGGCGGACATTGAGAGGATTAAGATTATGGAACACGTTCTTGCATGCATAGACGCCTCCACATACGCCAATAGCGTTTGCGATCTGGCAGCCTGGTCCTCCAAACGACTAAAGATGCCTGTCGAACTGTTGCATGTTGTGCAGCGCGCCGATGCCGTATCCGCACGGGGCGACTTGTCCGGTGCTATCGGCTTGGGGGTCAAAACCAATTTGATGGAAGAGCTGGTTCAGTTGGAAGCTGCGGACACAAAGCATAAAGTTGAACAAGGCCGTGTGTTACTCGCTGCGGGCGAAAAGCGCTTACGTGAAGGCGGAGCCTTCGAAGTTCGGACGCTTCATCGCCACGGCGGGATCGTTGAGACGATTTTGGAGCGCGAAGAAGGCGCACGGGTTGTCATCGTTGGTAAGCGCGGCGCAAGCCACGAATTTGCGGCGAATCATATCGGTTCCCAGATCGAGCGCGTTGTCCGTGCCAGCAAGAAGCCAGTGTTGATAGCCTCGCGCGAATATACGGAGCCAAGCCACATCGTTTTTGCATATGATGCAAGTCCGGCCGCTGACCGAGCACTGAACCGCCTGATGGAATCAACCTTATTCACTGGCATGCCAATCACCATCGTCATGGCTGATACCGATAACGAGGCACACCGCCATGCTCTTAATAAAGCTGCTTCGTTGTTGTCTAACGAACGCGCAGTTACGACAACATTAGAACCCGGCAAACCTGAAGCGATCATTGCCAAAGTGGTTGAGCAAACCCGCGGCGCCATGCTTGTGATGGGAGCATATGGACATTCACCGATACGAACGCTGATCGTTGGCAGCACTACGACCACGATGATCCGTACGGTCCATGTGCCGGTGCTGCTCGTCAGATAACATGGAACTCGATCTTGCCCGTTTTCGCGAAAAGCTATTGGCAAGGCGCGGGGAACTGCTGGCCAAGGACCAGATGTCCGAAGGTGATCGCGCACCCGTGACGCTTCAGCAAGACAGTGTCGGCAGGCTCTCTCGTATCGATGCAATGCAAGTTCAGGCGATGGCACTTGCTCAGGCACGTAGACGGCAGTCGGAAAGAGCAGCGATAGATGCCGCGCTCGTCAGGATTGACGAAAACGAGTTTGGCTATTGCATGAAATGCGGCGAGGACATCGCACTTGCGCGCCTTGAGCATAACCCTGCATTTACCACCTGCATCGATTGCGCCAAGGAAGATTGAGGGAGTTTATGCCATCCGGAGTTGTCAGATATGTTGGACCAGATGGAAGATGGGGCTTTATCTCGCGCGATGACAAGGAACCGAAAGTCTTTCTACACTTGTCCGAGGTTGAGAAGGTTGGTTTTAACGAAATTCGAAGGGGTCAACGCGGCGTATTCGATTTAGTATAAGATCCAGATGGCCGAATGATGGCATCAAATATCGAAATATGCTGATGCAAAGAAGATAAACTACGTTGCCTCAAGATGTCGGAGGTAGTCCGTGTTGCGATATATTTGGCCAAAGAAGAAGCCGTATTTCGAACATCTTGACCGTGAGGGTTCCGCGCAGTTGAAATAAGAGCCGAATGTCAGCTCTCGGCCCGACCTTATTACCGACCGCAATGTTGCCGTGTCCGGACAGTCCGCTTTGGGCAACAATCTTCAGCTTGAAAGGTCGGGGTCGAACAATTCCCAGCCATC
>JBKBTH010000011.1:12545-16366 GCA_046290915.1 Sphingorhabdus sp. | reverse complement strand
ACATTACGCGGAATGTAACGTTGAGCGCCGGGGCGAATAACCTGTTCAACATTTTTCCAAATAGGGTCAATGCTGCAGGCTTGAGCGCAAGCGCTGCTGCTGGAAATCCCGCTGTTGAAATTTATCCGAGCTTTTCTCCATTCGGCATAAACGGAGGATATTATTTTGCGCGGATCAATATGAACTTTTAGGGCAGGTGAGTGTGAGGCCGTTTTAGCAAGCGGCCACGCGCGCGCTTACACATGTCATCGTCGGCTGTTGAGTAAGTTTCGGCTGCAAACGAAATCAGTCCCGAGGCACGCAAGATGATGCCGGGCGAAGCTATCGCCAAGCCTAGAAATATTGATTGATCAGAATTCGAACGAGTTCGATATCTTTAGCGACGCTATCAGATATGTACGCCGTACCTCGGTTCACCCACCCTTGATTGATTTTCGTCGCTTCCGCGGTGATGTCGACTTTTAGGCCGAATATGCATGTTCCCGTCAGCGAACGGTGAAAGTAGAGCCAGCTACCTTCCATGAGAATGAACCAGCGGTCTTCGCATGTTTCCGGTATATGCCCGGCAATCATGCGCCGCCCCACTTCGGATGGAAATGTCCAAGCGACTGCAAATTCTTCACGCTCAATCGGCGCTTGCAAATTTAAATGGGAATTCCGGTCAGCGATCATATTTGTTTCCATTTTGAAAGCAAATTCGGCTTACCCGATAGGTCTTTCACGTGGCCTGTGAATGTGCATCCGGTAACTGCAATTCTCTACACATGACAAGAGCAAACTAATGCAAAATGACTATTTTATACAATGCAAGCATCTGATAAATATGAAAACTCTTTCGGGCAATGTGTTGCAAGCCATCGCCGAGAGTTTGGCCGTAGGGCGTCGGCCTATCGACGCGCCGCGCCGGTAACTCCGAAATCATGTTTTCTCAATTTTAGAATAAGTTACAGAAATGAGAGCTTTAGCTTTTGATATCAAGAACTGCGTCGATTAGCCGAAAGATGGAGAGACGTATTTTATGGAACGTAACACATTAATTGCGCTGACGGCCGATGTTGTCAGAGCACATGTCAGCTTTAACCAAGTTGACGCAGAGGCAGTGTCGCAGTTGATTGTGTCCGTTCACCAAGCTTTGGTCAAAGCTTGCCAACCAGCACCAACAGAGCAGCCGTCCAAAGAGCCTGCGGTTAATATAAATTCGTCTATTACGTCAGACGGTATCATCTGTCTTGATTGCGGAAGTAAGTGGAAAATGCTCAAAAGGCACATTGCGAGTGAGCATAAAATGTCGCCAGACGCGTATCGGAAACGATGGAATTTGAGTGATAACTACCCGTTGGTTGCTCCAGCCTATTCCGAACAGCGCAGAGCAATTGCGCTCGACACCGGCTTTGGCAAAACGGCATAGTCGCATGGTTGAACGTCCCATCTCATCGAATGACAATGAAACACTTGCCGTCGCGGAAGGTGGTTTGGCATATCTCATCCCGCTGCTCTTTGGCCTTGAGAAGGATTTGTCCAAGAACGCTTCTGCGAACTTCCTTCAGGCGTGGAATCCCGATGGCAATCAGATCGACTTCGTTGACCTAGTTATTGAACAGCTCATCACCGCACGCACAATGGACCCTGTGGACCTCTCCGAAGGATTGGTAACTGCCCTCAAGGACCAAGCTGTATCTGATTTGCTGCCTGACGCAGATGCATTGCAAATTGTGAATATGCTCAACATCGTCAGACTAACGGGTTCCGCCTCACGATAACCTGGCTGCCGTATTTTTAGACTAGAATTTGTAAGTATCGCAAACGCGACTTTGCCTCACCCGCGGCGGCGTGAGATAAAAAATGTCAGGCCGAATGCGACTATGTAGAGAACTATCATGGTTCCTAACACATCACCGATGAAAATTGTCAGGATGTGCGCCAGTGGCTGCATCAGATGCCCAGAGATGATCAGATAAAGATCTATTACTATGGCATTGGAACCTGCACACAGCAGAGCCAAGGACACCAGATGAACCGTCTTCAGATCGGCCAGATCAGGCCTAGTGCTGAATAGCATTTTGAAAATGCTCAAGCCGATGAGGGGAGCGAGACCCGACAATATGGCTTGAATCGCAGCATCTAAGGGGCCGTCGGTTGCTTCGCCCGGAAAGACCAAAAAGCTGCCAAAGATAATGCCGGCCACGCCGGCGCTGCCGAAGACGATCGGGAAAATGACCCGCAATGCAGCAGGAACATAAATCAGCGTTGCATTGGGGCTAAGCGCCAGCTGTTCAAAGATCGCAGCATTTGCCGCAGCAAAGCCATACCACATCAATGCTAAGCTTCCGGCGAGTGCAGCCCAGCCCAAGCCGCTCTTAATTGACGTTGTCATAATGCTCGCGGCAGACTTCCAAGTGCAGCGACGCCTTCACTGATGGTTTCCATGTAGCGTCGTGCGAGGTCTGTCGGCTCGACAAACTTGACCCGTTTGTCCATTGTGTCAGCGCGCAAACACACCAGTCCTTTGTTTCTGAGTGCGATAATGCGCCGATATATCGTCGGCTGCGTGCCAAAGCGTTTATCGCTCATCATTTCGCTCATCATGATGTTGTCCCGCTCGTGCCACTCGACAATCAACGCATCCAGCAGCAACCCTTCGTCCGCGTTCAAAGTGTCAAACGGCGACATCTGCCTAATCGCATTAAGCATGTTCAGCATTCGGACAAAAGTAGGCGGCGGGGATTGCGTGATGCGATTTTTCCTCTTCAGTTGCACTAAATCAAGAACACTCAAATTGATTCCGATTGTGTGAGTGCCTGGCCTACAAAAGTCGTTTCTGAAGTATGGTCAGCGCGATCTCTTCAACTTTCCTGCTGTCATACTCATCACCGTTGCTTAATGCCGCACCTAACCGTTCCATACCCATTGATGAAAACGCAGCACTGTTGGGCTGCGCCTTCCACCATGCACCGGTTGGCTCATGAACGACTTTGTCGCCATCAAGGACAAATTGATAATCGGATACGTCGACGTTCGGCATGGTCGAAGAAGGCAATATGCTGACGTAAAAATCAAACCAAACTACTACCGTTTCGGCAATAACATGCGCGGATCACCGCTCGAATGAGGATGCCGTTCGTGCGCGGATAAGGCTAGCCTCCGAAACTTCGGAAAACATCGATCTGCGACCGCTGGACATTTGCCTGTGCGTCGGCGCTGACCTGCCTTGTGGCGTTTAATTGACGTTGTGCGTCGATAACGCCAAGAAAATCGCCAATGCCCATGCGGTATCGCGTGGTCGCCAGCGCCACGGTGTCCTGTTCAATTCTGATCTGGGCTTCGAGTGCCGCAAGCCGATTGCGGTTGGCTTGCAATCTGCCCAAGGCGCTTTCCGCCTCGCCGAGCCCCGAAAAAACAGCGCGGCGATATAGGGCAAAGGCTTCCGTCGCATCGGCCTGTCGGGCATCAATTTGTGCCGCAACGCGACCGAAGTCGAGCAAAGGTGCGGCGACCGACCCACCCAATGACGCCGTTAATGATTCCGCGTTGAACAAGTCACCTAACGCCAGTGCAGCCAACCCAAGCGCGGCATTGATGCTGATCTGTGGGAAACGGGCGGCCGCTGCGGCCGATATGTCTGCATTGGCGGCGGAAAGGCGAAATTCCGCAGCTACGATATCGGGGCGCTGCCGAAGCAAAGACGATGGCAGGCCAACTGCGGGTAACTCCATCAATTTAGCTTCGGCTTGTGCCTCAAAAACAGCAGCAACCGATGCCCCATCGCGCGCAGTTAGCGTGACCAATCGACCAAGTGCGGCAGAAAGCTCGGCTGCTGCCGG